>CAIYWM010000029.1 GCA_903929895.1 uncultured Alphaproteobacteria bacterium | reverse complement strand
GGTCGCCACGTCGACCACGACATACGGGCCCGCGGGGACGGGACCCGAGGGCGAGGCCACGGGGGCGATCTGGGCCCGCGCCGGGGCCAGCGACAGGGCAAACAGGCCCAGAATGCACAGCAGAAGACGCACGTTCATTGCCATCGAAGCCGGAGGGGATCCGAGCATACGCCCTTCCAACGGCCCGCGGGAGGCATTAGATCGGAGGGATGCTCAAGGTCATGATCGCCCCCGTCACCCCGTTTCAGCAGAATTGCTCCATCGTCTGGTGCGACGAAACCATGGAAGGCACCGCCGTCGACCCGGGCGGCGACTTCGACATGCTGCGCCAGGCGATCGACCAGCAGGGCATCAAGGTGACCAAGGTCCTGCTGACCCACGGCCATGTGGACCATGCCTCGGCCGCCGGCACCATGGCCGAGCATTACGGCGTGAAGATCGAGGGCCCGCACGAGGACGACCTGTTCCTGATCGAGGGCCTGCCCGACTCGGGGAAGAAGTACAATTTCCCGGTCTACAAGCCGTTCGTGCCCGACCGCTGGCTGACCCATGGCGAGACGGTGAGCCTCGGCAACGTGACCTTCGACGTGGTGCACTGCCCCGGCCACACGCCGGGCCACGTCGTGTTCGTGAACAAACCCGCAAAGGTCGCGTTCGTGGGCGACGTGCTGTTCCGCGGCTCGATCGGCCGCACGGATTTCCCGCGCGGCAACCACGACCAGCTCCTCGATTCGATCCGCCACCGCCTGTGGCCGTTCGGCGACGACATCACCTTCGTCCCCGGCCACGGCCAGACCTCGACCTTCGGCTGGGAACGCAAGACCAACCCCTACGTCGCCGATCTCAACTTCGAGGATTAGGACGGGTTAGCCGGCTGTTGTAATAGGCCTTTCAGAAGCACCGGCGAGAAACATTATTGCGCCAATGCTCACAACGGCTCAGGATTCTGGAGCTGCGACATTCGCTTCGTTTGTTTCGCTTATTTCTTTTGTTTCGTTTATTCGCCGTGACTCCGGCTTTTCCAACGGCCTGTTGGAGCTAATTGTCGTCCTGAGCACAGCGAAGGACCTGACGAAGCGACCAGAGGACTCCGCAGCTGGCGAGAGATCCTTCGCTGCGCTCAGGATGACGTGAGTGCCCTAAGCTTTCCGAACCCCGCGCACACCATCGGCGAGGGCCTTGATGTAGGCGAACACGCCCGGAATCAAATCGGGCTTGGCGTTGCCATGGTCGTCGAGGCCCGCCTTCACGCGCTCGACGATGGCGGAGCCCACGACCGCGGCATCGGCGTGACGCGCGATGGCCGCAGCCTGATCTGGCGTGCGGATTCCGAAGCCCACGCCGATCGGCAGGTCGGTGTGACGCTTGATGCGCTCGACATGGGTACGCACGGCTTCTTCCGTCGCCGAGCTGGTGCCGGTGATGCCGAGCACCGAGACGAAATACACGAAACCCGAAGAATATTTCAGCACCGCCGGCAGGCGCTCGTCGTCGGTGGTGGGGGCCGTCAACAGCACGGTGTCGATGCCGGCCGCGACCGCGTAGGGCTTGAGTTCGTCGGCCTCTTCCGGCGGCAGGTCGACCAGGATGAAGCCGTCGACACCGGCGGCGGCGGCATCCTTGCAGAAACGCTCGGGGCCGCGCTGGTAGACGAGATTGTAGTAGCCCATCAGCAGGATCGGCGTGTCGTTGTCGCCGGTTTCCTTGCGAAAGCGACGCACCATGTCGAAGGTCGCATCGACGGTGATGCCGGCCTTCAGCGCGCGTTGACCGGCGAGCTGGATCGACGGGCCGTCGGCCATCGGATCTGTGAAGGGCATGCCGAGTTCGATGAGGTCGGCGCCGGCGGCCGGCAGGCCCTTCAGGATCTGGTAGCTGACGTCGAGGTTGGGATCGCCGGCGGTGACATAGGTCACGAGACCGGCACGTTTGTCGGCCTTGAGCCGGGCGAAGCGCTTGGCGATGCGGCTCATGGTCAGATCTTCATCCCGAGGCGTTCGGCTACGGCAAAGACATCCTTGTCGCCGCGTCCGCAGAGATTCATCACCAGCAGATTGTCCTTCGGCAAGGTCGGGGCGAGCTTGATCACATGCCCCAGAGCGTGGGCCGGCTCGAGCGCCGGAATGATGCCCTCCAGCTTGCACAGCATCTGGAAGGCCGCGAGCGCCTCGTTGTCGGTGGCCGACACGTATTCGATGCGGCCCGTCTCCTTCAGCCAGGAATGCTCGGGCCCGATGCCGGGATAATCGAGCCCGGCGGAGATCGAATGCGCCTCTGTGATCTGACCTTCCTTGTCCTGCAGGAGGTAGGTCCGGTTGCCGTGCAGCACGCCCGGGCGGCCACCCGTGAGCGACGCGGCATGTTCGCCGGTCTCCACACCCTTGCCGCCCGCCTCGACGCCGACGAGACGTACGCCCTTGTCGTCGAGGAAAGGATGGAACAGGCCCATCGCATTCGAGCCGCCGCCGATGCACGCCACCAGCGTGTCGGGCAAACGGCCCTCGGCCTTCATCATCTGCACGCGCGTCTCGTTGCCGATCACGCACTGGAAGTCGCGCACCATCGCCGGATAGGGATGCGGGCCCGCCACGGTGCCGATGCAGTAGAACGTGTTCTCGCAGGTCGCGACCCAGTCGCGCAGCGCCTCGTTCATGGCGTCCTTGAGGGTGGCCGAACCCGCGGTCACGGCGCGCACCTCGGCGCCCAGCATGTTCATGCGCACGACGTTGGGCGCCTGCCGGTCGACGTCGACGGCGCCCATGAAGACCACGCAGGGAATATCGAACAGCGCGCAGGCGGTGGCGGTGGCGACGCCGTGCTGGCCGGCGCCCGTCTCGGCGATGACCCGCGTCTTGCCCATGCGCTTGGCCATCAGGACCTGGCCCAGCACGTTGTTGATCTTGTGGCTGCCCGTGTGGTTCAGCTCGTCGCGCTTGAAGTAGATCTTTGCGCCGCCCAGCTTCTCGGTCAGGCGCTTGGCGTAGTAGAGCGGGCTGGGGCGGCCGGCATAGTGCTCAAGCAGATAGTCGAGCTCGTTCTGGAACGCCGGATCGGCCTTGGCCTCGTTGTAAGCCCTCTCCAGCTCGAGGATCAGCGGCATCAGGGTTTCGGCGACGTATCGGCCGCCGAAAATGCCGAAATGCCCACGCTCGTCGGGACCGGTGCGAAAACTGTTGGGTGCGTCGGGCATTGCTTTTCCTGTCGGGACGGGCCGGCTTAGCAGTCCCGGCACCGGTCGGTCAAAAACGCTAGATCTTCTTCTTCTTGGCCGCTTTCGCCTTGGGAGCTGCCTTTGCCTTGGGAGCAGCCTTGGGCCTGGCCGTGGCCTTGGCGGCCGGCTTGGCGATGGCGGCAGGCGGCGCGTCGTCCTCGAGCTCGACGATCACCTCGATCTCGACCGGGATGCCGCGCGGCAGGGACCCCATGCCGACCGCCGAGCGCGCATGCCGGCCCTTGTCACCGAACACCTCGACAAAGAGATCCGAGCAGCCGTTGATGACTTCGGGCTGGCTGCCGTACTCCGACGTGGCATTGACCATGCCCAGAACCTTGACGATGCGCTTCACGCGGTCGAGGTCGCCCAGCTCAGCCTTGAGGGCGGCGAGGATGCTGAGACCCGTGTCGCGCGCCAGGCGATTGGCCTGCTCGAGCGAGAAATCGCGTCCCACCTTGCCCACCGGCAGCGGCTTGCCCGGCAGGCCGGGGCCCTTGCCCGCCATGAAGAGCAGATTGCCGGTGCGCACGGCATTGACGTAGCTCCCCATCGGCGTGGTCGCCTCGGGCAGCTCGATGCCGAGTTCCTTCAACCGTTCCTCGATCTTCATGCAGCCTGCTCCTCAAAGCGCTTTTACTGCGCCAAGGAAGGCGCGGATCAGTTCGACGGATTTCACACCGCGTGTCGCTTCTACACCAGAAGAAACGTCGACGGCGCGCGCGCCGGTGACGCGGACCGCCTCGGCGACATTTCCGGGATTGAGGCCGCCGGCGAGGAACCACGGGCGCGGCACCGTCCGGCCCGACAGAAAGGTCCAGTCGAAGGCCTTGGCATTGCCACCCGGCAGGGTGCCATCGGCGGCATCGAACATCAGCCGGTCGGCGACGTCGGAATAGGCCTCGATGCCGCGCTCCACGTCCGCGCGATCGGCGACCTTGATGGCCTTGATCACCGGCTTCCCGGTGCGCACCTTCAGCGCGGCCACGCGCTCGGCGGTCTCGGCGCCATGAAGCTGCAGCATGTCGATCGCGCCCGTCGCGAGACGCGCCTCGATCAGCGCGTCGTCGGCATCGACGAACAAGCCGACACGCACCACGGTACGCGGCACCCGTGCGCCCAGCGCCTTGAGCACGTCGAGCGACTCGATATGGCGCGGCGAGCGCGGAAAGGTGACGAAGCCCACGAAGCCGGCGCCGGCCTCCACGGCCGCATCGACCGTCTCCGGCGTCGACAGCCCGCAGATCTTCGCCTCGACGGTCATAGGTCGTTGACGCCGGCCTCGCGCGCGATCGCCTCGGCGGCCGCGCGCGGGTCCTGTGCCTGGTAGATCGGCCGGCCGACGACCAGATTGGTGGCGCCAAGATCGACCGCCTGGCGCGGCGTCATCGCCCGCTTCTGGTCGTTCGCGGCGCTGCCGACTGGGCGAATGCCAGGAACCATGAGAACGAAGTCGGGGCCGCATTGCCGGCGCAGCGCTTCGATCTCGAGCGGCGAACAGATCACCCCGTCGAGGCCGCTTTCGTGGGCCAATGCGGCGAGCCGCAGCACCTGGTCCGACGGATCGGCATTGACGCCGGTCGCTTCGAGATCGGAGCGGTCGAGCGACGTGAGCACGGTGACGCCGAGCAGCTTCGGCCGCGCGACGTTCTGCTTCGCCGCCTGCGAACCGGCCTCTTCGACCGCCGCCTTCATCATCTCGCGGCCACCGCTCGCATGGATCGTGATGAAGGTGGGCGCCAGTTCGACGACGGCGCGGATGCCGCCGGCTACCGTGTTGGGAATATCGTGCAGCTTGAGATCGAGGAAGAAGCCCACGCCCGTCGCGCGCACCGGCGTCGGGAAGGCATAGCGCACGCCCGGGGCACCATGGGCCAGGAAGAACTCCAGCCCGAGCTTGATGCCGCCGACGGCCGGGTTCGGCCCTCCGGCGACGCTCTGGATCAGCTTGGTGGCGTGAGCAAGATCGGTCGTATCGATGCTGCAGTAGACGGGATTGGCACGGCTTTTCATGGCGGGCGCAACCTAAAGGCCGCGCCCCTCACCAGCAATCAGGAACTGCGGACCCGGCGGACCGCGTCTTTCCAACCGGCGTAGCGGCGGTCGCGCGAGGCAGCCCCCTCCGCCGGCAGGAAGGCCCGGTCGAGCACCCAGGTCTTCGACAGGGCCTCCAGCGACGGCCACAGGCCCGCCTTCAGGCCGGCCAGGAAGGCGGCGCCCAGCGCGGTCGTCTCGGTCACCACCGGCCGCTCGACCGGCGTGCCCGCCGTGTCGGCCAGCCGCTGCATCAGCGGATCGTTCACGACCATCCCGCCATCGACGCGGAGTTCGTCGATCTGGGCACCGTCCGCCCGCATCGCCTCCAGGAGGTCGCGGGTCTGGTAACAGACCGAATCGAGGGTCGCGGCGGCGATCTCGCCGGGGCCGGAATCGCGCGTCAGGCCGAGAATCGCGGCGCGCGCCTCCGGATCCCAGTGCGGCGCGCCCAGCCCGACGAAGGCCGGCACCATGTAGACGCCGTGGCCGTCCCTGGCTCCGGCGGCGACCTTCTCCACGTCGGCAGACGTCTCGATGAGCTTCAGCCCGTCGCGCAGCCACTGCACCGCGGCACCGGCGATGAAGATGCTCCCCTCCAGCGCATAGGTGCGCCGTCCGTCGAGCTGGTAGGCGATCGTCGTCAGCAGGCGATGGCGCGAATGCACGGCGATGCTGCCGGTGTTGAGCAGCGCGAAGCAGCCCGTCCCGTAGGTCGCCTTCACCATGCCGGGCTTGATGCAGGCTTGGCCGACCGTGGCCGCCTGCTGGTCGCCGGCCATGCCGAGGATCGGCACCGGCGCGCCGAGGATCTCGGCGTCGGCGACGCCCAACTCACCGGAACAGTCGACGACCTTGGGCAGCATCGATGCCGGCACGCCCAGGATCTTCATCAGCTCGGCGTCCCAGGTTCCCTTGTGGATGTCGAGCAGCAGCGAACGGCTGGCATTGGTGGCATCGCTCGCATGAACCGCGCCGCCCGTCAGGCGCCACAGCAGGAAACATTCGATCGTGCCGGCCGCGAGGGCGCCTTTCTCCGCGGCGGCGCGGGCACCGGCCACATTGTCGAGGATCCACGCGATCTTCGTCCCCGAGAAGTACGGATCGAGCAGCAGCCCGGTGCGATCGGTGAAGAGCTTCTCGTGCCCTTCCTTCTTCAGCACGGCGCAGCGGTCGGCGGTGCGCCGGTCCTGCCAGACGATGGCGTTGTGGATCGGCTTGCCGGTGGCGCGATCCCACACGACCGTGGTTTCGCGCTGGTTGGTGATGCCGATGCCGGCCAGTTCCCGGGCGTCGAGCTTCGCCTCCGCGAGGGCGCCGCGGCAGACCTCGACCGTCGCAGACCAGATCTCTTCCGGATCATGCTCGACCCAGCCCGGCTTGGGAAAAATCTGCGGCAGTTCTTTCTGGGCCGAAGCGACCGGGCGGCCATCCGCGTCGAAGACGATGGCGCGGGTGCTGGTCGTGCCCTGGTCTATGGCGAGAACGTGCTGGGCAGCCATGGCGCGACGGAAGCCTAGTGGGCGCGGTCTATGGCGAAGTCGACGGCCTCGAGCAGCGCGGCCTTGAGCGGCGAGCTGGGGAACAGTCCCAGCGCGTCGCGCGCCATGGCGCCATAGTGACGTGCGCGCTCCAGCGTGTCGGCGAGTGCGCCATGCCGTTCGATCAGGCTGTAAGCCTGTTCGAGATCGCCCGGCCGCTGGTCGAGCTTTTCGATCGTGCGCTTCCAGAATTCCCGGTCGACGGCACCGCCGCGCAGGAAGGCGAGAATGACCGGCAGGGTGATCTTGCCCTCGCGGAAATCGTCGCCGACCGACTTGCCGAGCTTGGCCTCGCGGCCGGAGTAGTCGAGCGCATCGTCGACGAGCTGAAAGGCGATCCCGAGGTTCATGCCGAAGCTCTGCAGCGCCACCCGCTCGGGGCCGTTGCGGCCGGCCACCATCGCGCCGACCTCGGCTGCCGCCGCGAACAGCTTGGCCGTCTTCGCCTTGATGATCTCGAGGTAGGTCGCCTCGGGTGTGCTGATGTCGCGCTGGCTGACCAGCTGCAGCACCTCGCCCTCGGCGATCGTCGATGAGGCATTCGACAGCACGCCGAGAATATCGAGCGAGCCGACCTCGACCATCAGCTCGAAGGCGCGCGTGAACAGGAAATCGCCGACCAGTACCGAAGCCTTGTCGCCATACACGGTGTTGGCGGTCGGCTTGCCGCGGCGCAGAGCGCTCACGTCGACGACATCGTCGTGCAGCAAGGTGGCGGAATGGATGAACTCGACGCAGGTCGCGAGCTTGATGTGGCGGTCGCTGGCCTCGCTGTAGCCGCACAGCCGCGCCGCCGCGACCGTGAGCAGAGGACGCATCCGCTTGCCGCCGGCGCCGACCAGATGGTTGGCGAGCTCGGGGATCAGAGCGACCGGCGAGCGCATGCGCACCACGATCTCGCGATCGACCCGAACCATGTCGTCGGTGCAGAGCGCCAGGAGCGGTTCGAGGCTGGGCGACTTGCGCTTGCCTTCGAGAGAGACGACGGTTGCCATGACGGAGGCCAAACTCTCCGGTGAATCCTGTTATTGCGAATCAAAATCGAGAGAGATGAGTAGCACGGAATCCGCGCCGACCGAAAACACTGTAATGGGCGGACGGGTGAAGCTCTTGCAGCCCCGACGCGGATATCGGATCGCGGTGGACGCGGTGTTGCTGGCCGCCGCCGCCGACGTAAAGCCCGGCGAGGGCGTCCTCGATCTCGGTGCGGGCGTGGGCGCCGTGGGTCTCTGCCTCGCCGCGCGCGTACCGGGCTGCGACATCACCGGCATAGAGCTGCAACCGGCGCTGGCGGCACTGGCCGAGCGTAATGCCGCCCTGAATGATGCGGCGGACCGGGTACGAACGGTCGTCCACGATCTGGCGCACCCCCTGCCGCCGGACCTGGGTCGCTTCGACCATGTCGTGACCAATCCACCCTATCTTCCGGCAGCCGTCGCCGATCCTTCGCCGGATCGCAGCAAGGCGCTCGCCACGGTCGAATCGAGTGCAGATCTTGCACGGTGGCTAACCGTAGCGACCGAAGCGCTGAAACCTGCAGGGACTCTGCTCGTGATCCATCGCAGCGACCGCCTGGAAGAAATCGTCGGCGCTCTGGCCCGTCTTGGCTGGGGCGACGTGACCGTGAAGCGACTGCCGCCGGCGGCGCGCGTTCTCGTCCGCGCGCGCCGTGCGGATGGCTTGCGCCGGCACGATGCCCCGCCCCTGGTCCTGCATCGACCCGACGGTGGCTACACCGACGAGGCCGAGGCCATCCTACGCCACGGCCAGCCGCTTGCCTTCTAGAGGCATGCCCGCGACAGTGCCCGGCATGCTGAATTGGATCAGGGATCGTTTTCGTCGCGGGTCGGTCGTGCCCGTCGTCCGCCTCTCGGGCGTCATCGCGTCCGGCGGCCTGTTGGGCAGCCGCGGCCTGTCGATCGAGACGGTCGCGCCGCTGCTCAGGCGGGCCTTCGAGACGCGAGGGGCCAAGGCCGTAGCGCTCTCCCTCAACTCGCCCGGCGGCTCCCCCGTACAGTCCGCGCTGATCGCCCAGCGCATCAGGCTGCATGCCGCCGAGAAGGGCCTGCCTGTCATCGCCTTCGTCGAAGACGTGGCCGCGTCGGGCGGCTACTGGCTGGCCTGCGCCGCCGACGAGATCATCGCCGATCCCAGTTCGATCGTGGGATCGATCGGGGTCATCAGCTCGGGCTTCGGCTTCCAGGATCTGATGGCGCGCATCGGCGTGGAACGCCGCGTCCATACGTCGGGCGAGAACAAGTCGATGCTCGATCCCTTTCGGCCCGAGCAGCCCGAAGACGTCGTGCGCCTGAAGCGCCTGCAGGCCGAGATCCACGACGGCTTCAAGGACTGGGTCCGCGAGCGGCGGGGCAAGCTGCTGAAGGGCGACGAGTCCATGCTGTTCACCGGCGAGTTCTGGACGGCCCGGCGCGGCATCGAATTCGGCCTGGTCGACGGGTTCGGCGAACTGCGCGCCACCCTGCAGGCCCGCTATGGCGAGAAGGTGCGCCTTCCCGTCATCGGCCCGCGGCGGCGCCTGTTGTCGCGCTTCGGCCTGAATACCGGCACCGGCGGCGGCATCGACATGATCGGCCACGCCACCCTGGCCGCGCTCGAGGAGCGCGCACTCTGGCAGCGTTTCGGACTCTAGGAGAGGCTTGCGATGAACCTTCGGAACCCCGTCACCCCCGACGATCTCGCCGCCGTGCGCCAGTGGTTCGACACGCTGTCGAAGCATTGCCGCGCCGTCGACTACGAAGGCGCGCGGCCGATCTTCTCCGACGACATGATCGCCTTCGGCACCTTCACCGACTTCATGCATGGTCGCGAGCTGGCCGAGCAGAAGCAGTGGCGCAACGTCTGGGGCACGATCCGCGAGTTCCGCTACGACCTCTCGAAGATCGAGACCATCGTCTCGGCCGACCGGCTGACCGCCGTCGGCATGGGCGTGTGGCAGTCCTACGGTTTCCATCCCAACGGCGACCGCTTCGACCGACCCGGCCGCACGACGGTCGTGCTGGGACGCAAGGCGGTGGGCGACCCGTTCGTCGCCACCCACACGCACATGTCGCTGTTCCGCGGTACGCCGGAGCGCTCCTACGGCAACTTCGCGAAGAGCGAAGTCGTCTGAGCTTCAGGCCGGATCGATCGCGCCCTTGCGCTCGACGATCATGCGGTACTGGTCGGGCTGGCGATGGACGGCGAAGTTGAAGGTCGTCGTCTTGTAGCTCTTCCCGGCGTCGAGATCGCAGCGATGGACGATCAACTCGTCGCCGTCGCCCCCGGCCCGCGCGACGACCTTGCCCGAGGGGGCCACGATCATGCTGTCGGCCAGCGACGGCACGCCCTCCTCGGTGCCGCCCTTGGCGACGCCCACCACCCAGGTACCGTTCTGGTAGGCGCCTGCCTGCATGGAGAGCTGGTTGTGGAACCATGAATGCTCGTCATGGTCGGGCGACGGCGCGTTGTGCAGCGGCGTGTTGTAGCCCAGCAGCACCATCTCGACGTTCTGCAGGCCCATCACGCGATAGGTCTCGGGCCAGCGGCGATCGTTGCAGATACACATGCCCATGTTGCCGCCGAACGCCTTGACGACCGGGAAGCCGAGATTGCCGACCTCGAAGTAGCGCTTCTCGAGATGCTGGAACGGCCGCTCGGGCTCGTGCTCGGCATGGCCCGGCAGATGGACCTTGCGGTACTTGCCGACGATGCTGCCGTCGCGCTCGACCAGGATGGACGTATTGAACCGCCGGATGCGGCCGTCTTCGTTGGCCAGTTCGGCATAGCCGAGGCAGAAGCCCATCGACAGGCGCTTCGCCTCGGTGAACAGCGCCGCCGTCTCGTTGGACGGCATCTCCTGCTCGAAGAAGGAATCGATCTCGGCCTGGTCCTGCATCCACCAGCGCGGAAAGAACGTCGTGAGCGTGAGCTCGGGAAACACCACGAGATCGCAGCCCATGCGCCTGGCCTCGCGCAGATGGGCAATCAGCCGCTCGACCACATCACGGCGGGTATGGCTGCGCTGGATGGGACCCATCTGCGCCGCACCGACAGTCAGAAAACGTGTCATCGTCACCTCTCGGCGAGGAGTATAGCGCCTAAGGCCCGGCGCGCTTCACGTCGTTGGTGAACTCTGCCGAGCAAAAACTCCCGCCCTGGAAGAGATCGCCGACCGGATCTGGTCCGATCCTTGCCTGCTCGGCCTCGGCATGGGCGCGATGATCCTCTGACTTGTCCTGCGGACGATAGCCCAGCCGGTGTGCCCGCGAATTGTCCCACCAGCCCGCCGCATTGTCTGACGCCCCGTAGAAGATTTCGTAGCGGAGATCGGGATGGTCGAGACCGATCTGGAAGAGCTGCACGAGATCGCGTGGCGAGATCCAGATGGACAGGCGCCGCACGTCGAGCGGCAGCGGCCCGACATTGCCGATGCGGAGGCAGGTCACGGCGATGCCGTGCTTGTCCGAGTAGAGCGCGCCCAGGGCTTCGCCGAACACCTTGCTGACGCCGTAACGGCTGTCGGGACGCACGGTGACATCGGTGCCGATGCGCTTCTTGCGCGGATAGAAGCCGATCGCATGGTTGGACGAGGCAAAGATCACGCGCTTCACGCCCGACTCGCGCGCCGCTTCGAAGACGTTGTAGCAGCCGATGATGTTGGCCTGCAGGATCTGGTCCCAGGTGCCCTCGACCGAGTGGCCGCCGAGATGGATCACGCCATCGGCGCCCTCGAGCGCCGCAGCAACCTCATCGGGCTTGGTAAGGTCGGCCGCGACGAACGTCTCGCCCGGCTGGAGGTCCTTGGGTTCGACGCGGTCGCTCAGTACGAGGCCGGGATAGAGCGTGGCCAGCAAAGGCCTCGTCATGGTGCCGATGCCGCCGGCGGCGCCGGTAAGGACGATGCGGCGCGAATCCTTAGCGTCGGCCATTCCTGTTTCCTCCTGCCAGGGTGCGATAGCGGTCGAGCGAGCGCGTGAGATGATCGCGCATGGCGCGCCGCGCTTCCGATGGCTCGCCATTGGTGATGGCCGTCACGATGCGCGTGTGCTCGGCCTGGATACGCTCGAGATACAGACGACGTTCGGCGGGCGTATCCATATCCAGCCGTACGCTCTGGCGCGGGATCACGTGACTGCCGAGATAGGCCAGGAAGCGCGGGAACTGGTCGTTGCCGGTCGCCTCGGCGATGGCGCGATGGAAGGCGAAATCCTGGGCGACCGCGCCTTCGCCGCGCTGAAGGGCGTCGTCGATCGCCCGCCACGCCGCGCGAATCGATACGACCTGCTTCCGGCTGGCGCGCTCGGCGGCGAGACCCGCCGCCTGCACTTCGACGGCCAGGCGCAATTCCATGACGTTCAGAATGTCGGACAGCGACGCCGCGCGCGGCGGCACGATGCGGAAGGGTCCGGCCGCGGGATCGGCGACATAGGCACCGGAGCCGCGGCGCGTCACGACCAGCCCGTCGGCACGCAGCGCGGCCACCGCTTCGCGGACCACCGTGCGGCTCACGCCCAACTCCTTCGTGAGCATCTGTTCAGTCGGCAGGCGCGTGCCCGGTGCAAGGCGGCCGCCGCGGATGTCGGCGCTCAACCGCGCCATCACCTGCTCGGCAAGATTGTTCTCGGGCTGCTTCACTGCCTACCCGGCCAGTTCCAGCATCACGTTCAGCAGCACCTGTGCGCCGGCCGAAAGGTCGGCCGCCTCGGTGTGTTCCTTCACATTGTGGCTGAGGCCCGCCACCGACGGCACGAAGATCATCGCCGTCGGGCAGAGGCGCTGCATCATCTGGGCATCGTGGCCGGCGCCCGACGGCATGCGCCGCGTGCTGAGCGACAGCGCCCGGGCGTGATGCTCTACCCGGTCGACCAGGCCGGCATCGAAGATCACCGGCTCGAAGCGCGCCAGCACCTTCGCCTCGACCTCGACCCGCTCGGCCTTCGCGACCTCGGCGATGTGCGCGGCGACCCGTGCCTCGGCCTCCTTGAGCTTCGCCTCGTCGGTGTTGCGCAGGTCGACCGAGAAGACCGCGCGGTTGGGCACGACGTTGATGAGGTTGGGCCGCAGCGCCAGCGCCCCCACCGTGGCAACCTGGTCGCCGCCCATTTCCCAGGCGAGCTTGCGGGTGAAGAGATTGACCGAGGCCGCGAGATAGCCCGCGTCGCGACGCAGGCGCATCGGCGTCGTGCCGGCATGGTTGGAGACGCCGGTCACCGTGTATTCGGTCCAGGAGATGCCCTGCACACTCTCGACGACGCCGATCCGGACCTTCTCCTCGTCGAGGATCGGCCCCTGCTCGATATGCAGCTCGACGAAGGCATGCGGCTTCACCGCGCCCGGCTTTGCCGGCCCGAGATAACCGATGCGCCGCAGCTCGTCGCCGACCGAGGCACCGTCCTTGTCGGCCGCCGCATAGGCCTCGTTGAGCCCGAGACCGCCGACATAGACCAGGCTGCCCATCATGTCGGGCTGGAAGCGTGCCCCTTCCTCGTTGGTGAAGACGGCGACCGCGATCGGACGGCGCGTCGTGACGCCGGCCTCGTTCAAGGCGCGCACGACCTCGAGCCCCGCGAGGACGCCGTAGTTGCCGTCGTAGCGGCCGCCGGTGCGCACCGTGTCGATATGGCTGCCAGTCATCACGGGCGCGAGGTTCTCGCGGCCGGCGCGCATGCCGATCACGTTGCCGATCGCATCGACCGTCACGGCGAGGCCCAGCGCCGTCATCCAGCCCACGACCAGGTCGCGGCCGGCCTTGTCCTCGTCGGTCAGCGCCAGCCGGGCGCAGCCGCCGCCCTCGATGGCGCCGATGGAAGCCAGATCGTCGAGGGCACCGAGCAGGCGCCGGTCATCCAGTCGCAACATGAATTCTCCAGTAAGACCAAGACCTTAGTCGTTCACGGGAAGCTGGGCAAAATATCACGGCGGCTTGATCCGGATTGCCTTGCAAGCGCCACGACCCGAGGTCACTTAGAAAGGCAATGTCGCGTCTCCTGGTTCTTCTTCTCGTGCTTCTGGCCGGTCCGGCCTTCGCGCAGGCGGTTGTCACGACCGACAATGTGCGGTCCGAACTCGTCTCCGAGGTCGCGACGGTCAAGCCCGGTGAGCCGTTCTGGGTCGGGCTGCGCCAGACGATGCGCCCCAAGTGGCACACCTACTGGAAGAATCCGGGCGACTCCGGTCTGCCGACCGAGATCGCGTGGAAGCTGCCCGAAGGCGTCAAGGCAGATCCGATCGTCTGGCCCGCCCCGACCCTGTTCGATATCGGCGGCGTCATAAATTACGGCTTCAAGGACGAGTCGGTGCTGCTGGTGCGCATCACGCCGCCGGCCGGCCTCATCGGACCGCTGACCTTGGCTGCCGAAGCCAACTGGCTGGTCTGCGAGGATGTCTGCATCCCCGAAGAGGGCAAGTTCGAGCTGGTGCTGCCATCCGGCCCGGCCGCGACGCCGGCGCCGCCCGCCACCCTCACCCTGTTCGAGCAGGCGCGCCGCGCCGTGCCGACGCCAAGCCCGTGGCCCGCCCGCTATGGCCTGTCCAAGAGCGGCGATCCCACCCTGCTGGTCGAGGCCAAGGGCGTGAAGGCGGACTCGGTGAGCAACGTCTATTTCTTCCCGGCCGAGTGGGGCCCCGTGGCCACCATGGCCAAACAGAGTGCCACGGTGACGCCTGAGGGCATCCGCATTCCCCTGAAGAGGGGTGACGCCAAGACCGCGATGCCGGCCGACCTCGCCGGCACGCTGGTGCTCACCGAAAAGACGGCCGACGGCAGTGTGAAGCAGGCCTTCGACGTCTCGGCGAAGCTCGATCCGGCGTTCGTGCCGGCGGCCAGCGCATCGCTCGCGAATGCGATCGGCGCCGAGGATCTTTCGCTGGCGCAGGCCCTGCTGTTCGCGCTGCTGGGCGGCCTGATCCTGAACCTGATGCCCTGCGTCTTCCCGGTGCTGGCCATGAAGGCCGCGGCCTTCGCGCGCCTCGCCGGCCATGAGCGCAGCGAGATGCGCCGCGACGGGCTCGCCTATACCGCCGGGGTCCTTGCCTCCTTCGCCGCCATGGCGGGCATCGTGATCGCGATCCGCGCGACCGCGGGCGAGGTGAACTGGGGCTTCCAGTTCCAGTCGCCGGTCTTCTCGCTGCTGATCGCCTATCTGTTCTTCGTGGTCGGCCTCAACCTCTCGGGCGTGTTCGAGGTCGGCAACCGCCTGGCCGGCGTCGGCCAGGGCCTCGTCTCCCGCGGCGGCACGACCGGCGCCTTCTTCACCGGCGTGCTGGCGGTGATCGTCGCGACCCCCTGCACCGCGCCGTTCATGGCCGCCGCACTGGGCTTTGCGCTGAGCCAGCCCGCGCCCGCCACAGTCGCGGTGCTGCTGGCGATGGGTCTCGGCCTCGCTCTGCCCTATCTCGCTCTGTCGATGACGCCCGCGCTGCAGCGGCTGATGCCACGGCCCGGCCTCTGGATGGACCGGCTGCGCCAGTTCCTCGCCTTCCCGATGTATGCCTCCGCGGTCTGGATGATCTGGGTGCTGACCCAGCAGACCGGCGCCGACGGGGTGCTCTACGCGCTGGGCGGCATGATCCTGATTGCCTTCGCCATCTGGCTGCTGCGTATCGGCACGGCTGAGTCGGCGGGCACTTGGATGCGCCGTGGTCTCGCCGCCGGGGCCGTGCTGTTGGCCTTTGCCGCCACGCTCAAGCTCGACGACAGTCCCGCGACCGCCGCCTCGGCGTCCGGCGGTCCGAATGCCGGCGTCAGCTTCGAAGGCTGGGAGCGCTTCTCGCGCGCCCGCATGGCCGAGGCCGTGGCCGCGGGCAAGCCGGTCTTCGTCGACTTCACGGCCGCCTGGTGCATTACTTGCCTGGTGAACGAGCGGGTCGCGCTTGAAACGCCGGCCAGCCGGAAGGCATTCGAGCAGGCGGGTGTCGTCAAGCTCAAGGGTGACTGGACCAACCGCGATGCCGAGATCACCGGCGTCCTGAAGGAACTCGGCCGCGCCGGCGTTCCGCTCTACCTGTTCTGGGCGCCCGGGGCGGATCGGCCAAAGATTCTGCCGCAGGTCCTCACCGAGTCGCTGATCCTGTCGGAGTTGTCGTCAATCCAGCAAGCCAAGCGTTAGGAGGCAGTCATGTCGAAGCTGAATGTTCCCCGTCGTTCCGTGATGATCGGTGGCGCCGCGCTCGCCCTCTCCCCCGCCGCCGCTTTTGCCAGCTCGAGCCCCGATGTCGGCAAGCCCGCGCCGCAGTTCACCGCCGTCGACAGCAACGGCAAGAGCTGGTCGCTGGCCGACCTCAAGGGCAAGGTCGTGGTCCTCGAGACGACGAATCACGACTGCCCCTATGTGCGCAAGCACTACACGTCCAACAACATGCAGGACCAGCAGCGCGAGGCCGCCGCCAAGGGAGTCGTCTGGCTGACGGTCGCCTCGTCCGCCACCGGCGAGCAGGGCCACGTGACGGCCACACAGGCCAACGACCTCACCAAGAGCCGCAACGCCGCGCCCGCCGCCGTGCTCATCGACCCGCAAAGCAAGGTTGCGCGCGCCTATGGCGCCACGGTCACGCCGCACATGTACATCATCGATGCCAACGGCATCCTGGTCTACAAGGGCGGCATCGACTCGATCCCCTCATCGAGCGCCGCCGACGTTCCGAAGGCGACGCAGTATGTCCGCGTGGCGCTGGACCAGGTTCTGTCCGGCAAGCCGGTGGCCGAGGCTTCGACCCGCGCCTATGGCTGCTCGCTGAAATATCCCAAGACCTCGACCTGACGGTCCGGCCATGCCGCACGACGGCTGGCATCCCCACGACGAGTCTCACGACCATCCCCATCATCACCACGGCCCGCTGACCCGGCGGACCGTGCTGGCGGCGGCAGCCCTATTGCCGTTCGGCAGCGCAAGCGCCCAGACGGTCGATGCCGCCCAGCGCATCGCCGATGCCGCCAACCGCTTCCTCCTCTCCCTCGACGACGGCCAGCGACGACAGGTACTGATCGCCTTCGACTCGACCAATCGCCTCGACTGGCATTACATCCCACGCACCCGCTCGGGCCTCGCCTTGGGCGAGATGCGCGCCGACCAGGCCAATTCCGCCCGTGCGCTCTTCGCGTCGGTGCTGAACCAGCGCGGCCTCGAACTGCTCGATGGCGTTCGCCTGCTCGAAGGCGTGCTGCGCGAACAGCAGGGCAGCTTCCGCGATCCCTCCCGCTACTATGTCTCGGTGTTCGGTACGCCGGGCCGCTCTCCCTGGGGCTGGCGCTTCGAGGGCCATCACCTGTCGCTGAACGTGGCGCTGCCCGCCCCCGGACAGGTCGCGGTGACGCCGTTCTTCACCGGGGCCCATCCCGCGACGGTGCGCGACGGCCCCCATCGCGGCTTCCGCCTTCTGGGACCGTCCGAGGATCTCGCCCGCCAGATCATGGCGGGCCTCAACGACCGGCAGCGCGAGGCAGCCATCATCGCCAACCGCTCGTTCGGCGAGATCGTGGCCAGCCCGCAACGCGAGCAGGATCTCGGTAGTCCTCGTGGGCTGCTGCTGGGCGAGATGTCCGGTGCACAACGCACGCTGGTCGAGGCGCTGATGGACCGCTTCCTCGGCACGCTCGCGCCCGACCTGCTGGCCCAGCAGAAGCAGCGCGTCCTGGAGCAGGGGCTCGCGACCTTCCGCTTCGCCTGGGCCGGATCGCTGACGCCGGGCGAGGCGCATTACTTCCGGGTCCACGGCCCCGTCACATTGATCGAGCACGACAACACCCAAAACGGCGCCAACCACGTCCACGCCGTGTGGCGTGATCTCGCCGCCGATTTCGGACGCGACGCGCTGGCCGATCACTACCGCCAGCAGAAGCACCGCTAAGGCCGGCTTACCGTGTCGGGTGGATGAGCCGGTGGATGAAGCCGAGCTTTTCGATCACAGGCGGCGACAGCACGAAGGGATAGACGTCGGGTTGGCCCATGGCGCGGTTGAGGCTGTTCAGCGCCAGCGCCAGAGGCATCCAGCTGTCGATGAGCCGGCCGATCTCGCTCACGCGGTAGGGATCGAAATCGACGGAGGCGTCCAGCTCCTCGTCCCTGGCCAGACGAGGCTGGGTCGACAGACCGAAAGCCCGCGCGATCTCGAGCGTGTCGACGATGTGCAGGTAATGCGCCCAGGTCTCGGCGAAGTCCTCCCACGGGTGCGAGCTCGCGTAGTGGCTGACGAAGTTTGCCTGCCAGTCGGGCGGCGCACCGTTGGCATAGTGGGCCTGCAGCGCCTGGCCGTAATCCTGGCTGTCGTCGCCGAACAGCTGCCGACAACCGTCGAGCGGACCGCCGTCGCGCACCAGCCGGTCCCAATAGTAGTGCCCGATCTCATGCCTGAAGTGGCCGAGCAGGGTCCGATAAGGCTCATGCATGGCGACGCGGTTCTTCTCGCGGACCGCATCGTCGGCCTCGGCCAGCGCGATGGTGATCAGCCCGTTGTCGTGACCGGTCATGACGCGCGGCGCATCGGGCTGTGGCAGCTCGGCCAGGAAGTCGAAGGCCAGCCCTTCCTCCGGAGATTCGCCTTTGGTCGGTGCCGGCAGCCTCAGACGCAGCAGCGAATAGAAGAGCCGATGCTTGGCGATCTCGATCTTCTGCCAATGGGTCAGATTGTCGGCGAGCGTGAGATCCGGGATCGTCCGGTTATGCCGGCAGGACAGGCAGAAGCTCTCGGAAGACGTCGACTCGACCAGCCAGTTACAGGCGGCGTTCCGGGCATTCGCGCAGAACCGGTAGAGCACTTCTGGCGAGGCCAGCGCGCGCCAGAAGTCACCCTCCGGCTCGAGCGCCGAAACGGTCGCGACTTCGGGGACGTATCCGAGCGTGTGTCCGCATTTCACACAGACATCGTTTTCGAAATACAGAATCTGCTGGCAGCTCTGGCACTTGAAGAGTTTCATCGGGGCCATAACGCCGGACGTGCCCCGGCGTTTCCAGGCTTTCCTGCCGCAGGGGCGCGCACAGCCGAACCAGACTAGGAACTTTCGCCCGGTCTCTCCCGTTCATCAGGCCTTACAGGGGAGATGCATGAGCGCCACGACCAAAGCACAGGATGTACCACTCCCCGAAGACGCGGCGACGGCACCATCGGTCCTCGTTCATGGCGGCCGCGTCCTGCCCGCCGTCACCGTGGATACCTACAACGAAGAATTGCGCGATGAAGAAGGCTTCGTGGGCGATCGCGCGAGTCGCCGCGCCTTCCATGCCATCCTGGCCGACTGGCGGGACCGGTTGAAGGAGCGCGGAGAGGACCCGTTCGGCGACATCCCGATGGAAGAGATATCGAAGTCGAAGCTCGACAAGATGCTGAACGCTGGCGACCCCGTCTCCGCCGGCCTGGTCCATACCGTCGTCGAGGAGTTCGCCGGTGAACTGGCGACCGTGATCCGCCGCTTCCTGCGGCTCGACACGTGGAAGGACACGCAGCGCATCGTGATCGGCGGCGGCATGATCGGCAGCCGGATCGGCGAACTGGCGATGGGCCGAACCGGCATCATGCTGGCGGCCGACGGCATCAAGATCGAACTGGCGGCGATCCAGAACGATCCCGACGAGGCCGGGCTGATCGGCGCCGTGCATCTGGCCCCGAGCTGGGTCATGGCCGGACATGACGCCATCCTCGCCGTTGATATCGGCGGCACCAACGTTCGGGTGGGAGTCGTCGAACTCAATTCGGGCAAGCGCGGCGACGTCGAGGAAGCGGACGTCTGGAAGCGTCAGGTCTGGCGTCATTCCGACGACGAACCCGACCGCGACGAAGCCATAGAGCGAATCGGCGCCATGATCGCCAAGCTGATCGACCGCGCGAGGCAGGAAAAGATCAAGCTGGCGCCCTTCATGGGCATCGGCTGTCCCGGGCTGATCGACGAGCAGGGCTCCATCCTGAAGGGCGGCCAAAACCTGCCGGGCAACTGGGAAGGCAAGTCGTTCAACCTCGCCACCGCCCTTTCCGCCCATCTGCCCAAGATCGACGGCCACGAGATCTTCATCCAGATCCACAACGACGCTGTCGTTCAGGGCCTGAGCGAAGTCCCGAACATGAAGGACGTCACGCACTGGGGCGTCATGACGATCGGCACCGGCCTGGGCAACGCCCGGTTCACGAATCGGGAGTGACTCGGGCCCAACCGAAAGAGCCTAAAGGTCCTTCGCTTCGCTCAGGGTGACAATCGTACCGGGATCGACGCCGTGCGCCGATGCAAGGAATGTTGTCATCCCGAGCTTATGCGAGGGACCTTTGTCGCCCCTACCCCATCTGATAGCCGGGCGTGGACTTGGAGATGGCGATCTCCTTTTCGTCCATGTCGTCGATGATGCCCTCGAACAGCGGCGTGGTGAGATAGCGTTCGCCGGTATCGGGCAGCATGCAGAGGATGACCGAACCGGGCGCGGCCTTCGCGGCCACCTGGAGCGCGATGGCGAAGGTCGAGCCGCCGGAGATGCCGGTGAAGATGCCTTCCTTCTGTGCCAGCGCCTTGGCGCATTTGATGCCATCGGCCCCAACGACCGGCAGGAGCTCGTCGAAGTATTTCTTGTCGATGGATTCCTGCAGCACCAGCGGGATGAAGTCCGGCGTCCACCCCTGGATCGGATGCGGTTCGAACGCGGGATGGCTGACCGCGGGTGACCCGTCGGCCGCCCGCTCCTGCGCCTTGCCGCTGCCGAGGAGCTGAGCGTTGGCGGGCTCGGTCAGGATGATCTTCGTCTCTGGCCGCTCCCGGCGCAGCACCCGCGCCACACCGGTCACGGTGCCGCCGGTCCCGTAGCCGCTCACGAAATAGTCGAGCCGGCTGCCGGCGAAGTCGGCCAGGATCTCGCGCGCCGTGGTGGCTTCGTGGATCTCGGCGTTGGCATCCGTCTCGAACTGGTGAGCCAGGAACCAGCCGTTGGCCTTCGCGAGCTCGACCGCCTTCTGGTACATGCCGAGCCCCTTCTGTGCGCGCGGCGTCAGCACAACCTTGGCGCCCAGCATGCGCATCAGCTTGCGCCGCTCGATCGAGAAACTTTCGGCCATGGTGACCACCAGCGGATAGCCCTTCTGGGCGCAGACCATGGCGAGACCGATGCCGGTATTGCCGCTGGTCGCCTCGACCACGGTCTGACCGGGCTTCAACGTCCCGTTGCGCTCGGCCGCCTCGATGATGTTGACGGCGAGCCGATCCTTCACCGAGCCGCCGGGATTGAAGGCCTCGGCCTTGACGTAGATCGTCACACCCTTGGGCGCCAGGGCGTTGATGTGGATGCAGGGCGTATCGCCGATCGTATCGAGCACGCTGTCGTAAAGCCGGCCGCGTCCCGCAGTGGTCCGGATCTTGGCGCCCATTTTCGTCTCCGTTTGCCTGAAGGCCAATTCTACGCCGGTTCGGCGTGGTCGCGAAGCGCTCGATGCGCAATCCGTATCGACCTTGCCTACTTCGCGCATCCATCGATAGGTTAATCTGGCCGACGCGGCGACGGGCCGCCTGGAGTTTCGACATGAGCACGGCAGCCGCACGACCGGACATCGACCCGCCTTTTGACGATAAGATCTCGGCCTCGCCCGGCGAGACCCTCGGCCGGTTCACCATGCCGAGACGGTCGGTGAGCGAACGCAAGGCGGCCGGCAAGAGCCTGCGCAAGGTGGTGCCGCGCGAAAGCCACGCCATCTTTCGCGAGGGTACCGATCGGCCTGATCCCGTTGCGATCCTCGAGGCGCAGAACCTCACCCGTGCCCAGAAGCTCGTGCCGGTGCGCTTCGCGCGGATGCTGGCCTCGCCCTTTGCCTTCCTGCGCGGCTCGGCCGCGGTGATGGCCGCCGATCTCGCCACGACGCCGGTGACCGGACTGAAGGTCAACGCCTGCGGCGACATGCATGTCTCCAACTTCGGCGTCTTCGGCTCGGCAGAGCGCGACCTGGTGTTCGCCATCAACGACTTCGACGAGGTCTTCCCCGGCGCCTGGGAGTGGGACCTCAAGCGCCTGACGGCCAGCGCCGCCGTTGCCGTGCGCTTCATGGGTGGCAACAAGCAACAGTCTGCGGAGGCTGCGGAGCAAATCGTGAGGTCCTATCGCGAGCACATCGCCCGCTATGCCGAAATGGGCCATCTCGCCACCTGGTACGACAGGATCGACGAACACGCGGTGCTCTCCAGCCTGTCGGCAACGGCACGCAAGAACGCCCGAAAACTGATCGAGAAGGCCCGCGCCAAGGGGCACCAGCGCGTTCTCGGCAAGCTGGCCGAGCTCGTGGAGGGGAAGCATCGCATCGTCGAATCCGTTCCCCTCGTCGTTCGCGAGAGCCATACCGAAGACGGGACCCCCATCGACCAGGCGTTGGACGCGATGCTCAGTTCGTATCTGGAGTCGTTGACCTACGATCGCCGCCACCTCCTGTCGCGCTATCGCATCGTCGACGTTGCCCGCAAGGTCGTCGGCGTCGGCAGTGTCGGCACCGGCTGCTGGGTCGTGTTGCTCATGGGCAACGACAGCGACGATCCGCTGTTCCTGCAGGTGAAGCAGGCCCAGCCGTCCGTCCTGGCGGCCTATTCCGACTACCGGATGCCGTTCGAGAATCAGGGCCGCCGCGTCGTGGTCGGCCAGCGCATGATCCAGGGATCGCCCGACATCTTCCTGGGCTGGGGGCAGCTGAACGACCGGGACTTCTATGTCCGCCAACTCGCCGACATGAAGGGCGGCATCGAAATGGTGGAAGGGAATACCAGGGGTATCGCCGGCTTCCAGGAATACTGCACGCTCTGCGGCTGGGCCCTGGCGCTGGCTCATGCGAAGTCGGGCGATGCCGCCGCCATCGCCGGCTATTGCGGCAACAGCGCGGCCCTCGACGAGGCCATCGCCAAGTTCTCCCTCGCCTATGCCCGGCAAACCGAACGCGATCACGAGGCGCTCGACAAGGCGCGCCGCAGCGGACGGATCCGTGTCGCGTCGGAACGACTGGCGAAGTAGAATCGCCGCGACATTCCGGAGCCTGCGATGAAGCGTCGGTCGTTGATGAAGGGCATGGCGGCCGCCGCCGGGACGGTGGCGGCCGGGGGCATGGTCCGGCCGGGATTTGCCCAGGCCGACGGGCTACCCTCCTGGAACGATGGGCCCGTGAAGCGGTCGATCCTCGACTTCATCGCCCGCACGACGACCCAGGGCGGGCCGGACTGGGTGCCGGTGCCCGAGCGCATCGCCTGCTTCGACAACGACGGCACGCTGTGGACGGAGCAGCCCATCTACGTCCAGATCGCCTTCGCCGTCGATCGCGTGAAGGCGATGGCGCCGCAGCATCCGGAATGGCGGACCCAGGAGCCGTTCAGGTCTGTGCTGGCCGACGACCGGGCCGCCCTGGCGGCGCTGGGCGAGAAGGGCTTCCTCGAGATCATCGCAGCGACGCACACCGGCCTGACGACGGAGGCCTTCGCGAAGGCGGTGGCCGACTGGATGGCGACCGCGCGTCATCCGCGCTTCAAGCGACCCTATACCGATCTCGTCTACCAGCCGATGCTCGAGCTGCTGGCCCTGCTGCGCGCGCATCAGTTCAAGACCTTCATCGTCTCCGGCGGCGGCATCGAGTTCATGCGACCGTGGACGGAGCGCGTCTACGGCATCCCGCCTGAGCAGGTCGTGGGCTCTTCGGGCGTAACCCGCTACCGGCTGCGCCCGGACGGGAGCCCGGAGCTGGTGAAGGAGGCCAAGGTCTTGTTCATCGACGACGGCCCGGGCAAGCCGGAAGGAATCAACCAGTTCATCGGCCGGCGGCCGGTTTTCGCCTTCGGCAATTCCGACGGCGACCAGCAGATGCTCGAATGGACCGCGGCGGGCACCGGCGCGCGTTTCATGGGCCTCGTGCACCACACCGACGGCGTCCGCGAATACGCCTATGATCGCCCCTCCGTGGTCGGTCAGCTCGACAAGGCGTGGGACGAGGCGCTGCGCCGCCACTGGACCATCGTCGACATGAAGAACGACTGGAAAGTGATCTATCCGTTCGAACTGCGCTGACGTCTGCTCGCCCGGCTAGAGATCGAACTCGACGAAGACCGGCCAGTGGTCGGACGCGACGATACCGTAGCCGATCCAGGCCCGCCTGACCTTGGGGGTCAGGTCGTGCGTCACGAAGACATGGTCGATGCGGCCCTCGCGGGGGAACGACTCCACTTCCGCCTCGCTGTTGCCGGCGGCGATCCAGGCATCGGCCAGGTGCATCGTGGTGCCGAGGCGGCCGTAATAGCTCGTCTCGCCGCAGACCAGCGGATACTCGGGATGGTCCGGCGTGAAGTTGAAGTCGCCGGCAAGAATGGCGGCGCGCGACACGTCGGGCCGGCGCTCCTGGAACATGAAGGTCGAACCGGCGGCGCTGTCCCAGGTCGCGCCGATCCGCTCGGCGTTGAGAACCGCGTCCATCAGGGCGCGAACCTGCGGCAGGCGCTGCTGCGGGCCGACATGGCTGAGATGCACGCTATAGACGCGCAGCGGTCCGGCCGGTGTCGCGATCGACGCCTCGACGAAGCCGCGTTGCAGGTCGAAGCGGTCGACGAGCGCTGTCTTGGGCAGCAGGTGCCCGCGCGCCCAGGTGATCGGCCAGCGCGAGATCACCGCGTTGCCGAAACTGCGGCGGCGGTTGACGATGCGTCCGTCGGCGCCGACCTCGCTGGCGTCGGACTCCATCGCGCCGTGGTACCAGTGATAGCGATTCAGCCGGGAGGCGATCTCGGCGGTTTGGTCGGCAAACCCGTTCTGCGGCCAGCCGCAGACGGCTTCCTGGATACAGACGATATCGGCCTCGGCCACCGTGTCGGCGATGCGGGCGACGTCATAGCGGCCGTCGGATCCGACGCCGTAGTGGATGTTGTAGGTACAGAAAAGCATGTGGCTCTACGCGGTTGATTTCACGGGACGAAGCATAACGACTGGAATTGTACCATCCCTTGTACGACAGGGACTTCGGCGTTACCCAGGTCGTCCCCGCACCGCAAAGGGGAGCTCCCCACTTGGCGGATGCGGCAGGCGGCGCGACCTGTCACAGTGGGCAATGCTCAATTCCTCCGAGTCGCTTGCCCGCAAGATCGTCCGGGACATGCATATTTATACCCGTGGCCGCCCCATGCACTGGGTGCCGATGGACACGGTCATGCGCCGCCTCGACCTGAAGGAAGACGCGGCCACCGAGGCTGCGTTCAGCCATGCGGCGTCGAGCGGCTGGCTGGAACTGAAGGAGATCCGGGGCGCCTGCCTGACCAACGCCGGCCGACGCCTCACGAAAGTCTGAGCCCCACAGGGCGCGGCCCGGCTCGCAGCCATACCGGTTGCGCAGGGTGCCGATGCCGTCGATGACGAGCGACTCCGCTTTTCTTCCTAATCTTGCACGACTTGCTGCAAATCGCTCAAGGCTGGCCCGCAACCTGATCGTGCTTGTCGTGAAGCTGGTCAATCAGGGACTGCGGCCGAACCGCTCGGCCCATAGCAGACTGTCAAGGCGCGTCATTTCCTCGATTCGGTCGAAGGTGCGCCGGGTCGCCCCGAGGGCCGTGAGGTCGGCCAGCCGCGTCACGACCGTCCCCGAGAGTTGGTTCCGCCGCATCTCCTGAAGCGGATACAGGCCGTTGAGCGCGGTCTGCCAGACACCGATTTTGCGCCCGCCGAAGCGGGTGATGACGGCCCACTTCAAAGGCGTGAGCCGCCCGGTCTGGAAGACGCCGTCGAGCCTGTCGAGATTGCGCCGCGCCATCACCAGGAGTTGGGAGTCCGGGAGGGTATTCTCGCGTGACCGATAGCGAAGGCGAGCCGATCTCCGCGCGAAGTAGTGGGCGTAGTGGTTGTCGAGCTGATTGTCGATGTTGAGGCGCACGGAAGGTGACCCGCCGGTGCAGAAAAAATCGTCGGGAGAGAGGGTGAGCGCTGCGTACGCGACCTGGTTGACCTGCACGGGCTTCTCGCGCGCCATCCTGACCGCCTCAGCGCGCATGAAGAAGAAGTAGGACAGCACACGCTCCCGTGGTTCGCGCAGCACGGTGAAGGTGAAACTCGGTCCCTCGACTCGATCAAGATCCTCCCAATCAAGATGTCCCGCAAACATCCGGTAGCTGGCGAGCTGATGACTACTGAGCGCTTGGAACTGGCGACGGAATCCGGCGGGACAGATTTCCTCCGGCCGAAAGAATCGTTTCAGGAAGAACCGTACGCTCGTGCCCGCCGTCTTGGGCAGGTAGAGGAATTTGAGAGTCCTTGCACCACCCGCCGCTCGCCGGTGAGACGAAGAGCTGCCAGGGCCCACACTGGGGCTGCCGTCCAAACTAATGATAACTGTCCTTCAAGCTGAGGCAATTCATATCATGGACATTGCCCGAGCCCTCCGGGCGGTCAAGCTCGCGGCCCATGCCGGTAATCTCGGCAGCGCCCCGGCGCTCAGCCGTAGCGGTTGCGCAGCGTGCCGATGCCGTCGATGACGATCTCGACCTCCGTGCCCGCCTTCATCGGCAGCACGCCCAGCGACGTGCCGCACGCAATCACATCGCCTGGCGCGAGGGTCATGTCCTGCGAGAGGCGGCTGACCAGCTCGGCCGGCGGGAAGATCATGTCGTCGACCCGGTAGTTCTGGCGCTCCCGGCCGTTGACCAGGGTGCGGACCGTGAGCGACGCCGGATCGAGGCCGGTCGCAACCACCGGCCCGAAAGCGCCGAACCCGTCGAAGTTCTTGGCGCGCGTCCACTGCGCGAACGACGGATCGCGCTGCAGCAGTTCCATCGCCGTCACGTCGTTCACGCAGGTGTAGCCCAGGATATGGCCCGCGGCCTCCTCGACCGACACGCCTGAGCAGGTCCTGCCGATCACGATGCCCAGCTCGCCTTCATAGGCGACGCGGCCGTCGTAGGACTTCGGCACCGCGATCGCCTGGCCGTGCGCGGTGAAGCTGTTTGGCGCCTTGAGGAAGGTGAGCGGCTCGGCCGGGATCGCCCAGC
>CAIYWM010000028.1 GCA_903929895.1 uncultured Alphaproteobacteria bacterium | reverse complement strand
GCTGCCTTTCGCCTTCTCCTCGAAGATCTGATGGGCCGGCCAGATCGTCATCGCCTTCAGGGCAGTGATCACGTCCACGCGCTGATCGGGGCCGACGATGCGGCCCGAGCCGCGCGCCCGGCGCGTGACGGTGGCGTCGAGAACGCGCATCGAGTCGGGGAATGCAACCGGGGCGTCGTGGTGGGTCGTAAAGATCATGTCACGCTTGCGGGCCCAGCCGGTGGGCGAGATGTTCATGCCCGCCTGCGGGCCGACGGTGTGGTCCAGATGCCAGTCGCCCCAGTAGAACGTGTGCATCGGAAACAGCGAGGGGATGACGCCCAGCGCCTTGTAGCTGTCGAGCTGATCCTCGCGCAGGAACTGGCCGTGGATCAACACCGGGCGCAGCTCCCTGCCGTCGGGCGTGCGCGCCTGCGCCGCACGGTGGGCGGCGATCAGCAGATCGGAAGCGCGCTCGCCATTGGCATGGGTGATGATCTGGATGCCGTTCTCGGTCGCCCACTGCACGGCACTCATCACCTGTTCGGCCGAGGCTGCGGCGTAGCCGGAATAGCCGGGCGGATAGTTGCCCACGGGCTTGAAGTAGGGCTTGTCCCGCCAGGCGGTGAAGCCTTGCGGACTGCCGTCGATGGTGAGCTTGGCGCCGGCGACGCGGAAGCGATTGGTATAGGTGCCGCTCTGGTTGGCCTTGATGTAGGCGCGATCGACCAGCACGTCGGGGTAGGTTGCCACGTCGATGGCGAAGCCGCCTTCGGCGGCCACCTGCTTCATCAGGTCGGCGATGGGAGGCACGGACCGCCCTTCCTGGGCCGTGGTGTAGCCGAAGCGCGCCCACAGCTTGGCGCCCTCGCGTGCGAACACCTTCAATCCCTCCGGCCCGATGCGACCTAGGACCACCGGCATGGCTGCAAAGAACGCCGTTTCCTCAAGCGTGCCGTTGGGCTCGCTGGTTCCGGGCTTGCGCTGGATGACGCCGCCGGCCGGATCCTTGCTGGTGGTGTCGTAGCCCATCAGCTTCAGCATGGCGGAGTTGGCCGTCGCCAGATGTGAGGACTGGTGGATGATGAGAACGGGAATGTCCTGCGATACCGCGTCCAGTTCTTCCTTGGTCGGGTGGCGCAGTTCCGCGAGCTGCGCGTTGTCGTAGCCGAACCCGATGATGACCTTGGCCTTCTCGACGGCAGCGGCGTTTGTCTGCACCCAGTCGCGCAGTGTCTGCTGCAGCGAGGAGATGTCGCGCACCTTGCCGTCGGGCGGCGCCAGCAGGTTTGCCGACAGTGCCTGCAATCCGCCGACGACGACGTGGCCATGGGGGTCGACGAAGCCGGGCACCATAGTTCTGCCCTGGAGATCCACAAACTGCGTTGCGGGTCCCTGCAACTTCGTGACATCGCTGCGCCGGCCCACGGCGATGATCCTGCCGTTGGCCACGGCGACCGCCTCGGCGCGCATGGCCTTGTCGTCCATCGTCAGGATGGTGCCTCCCGACCAGATGCTGTCGGCGGCCTGCTGGGCCGACAAGGGTGCCGCGGCGACCATGTACAGTGCCACTGCGGCCACGCAGTTCGACGCGCGCCACTGAAATCGTTCGATCATCGTCTTTCCCTCTGGCTTCTCAATGAGCCTCGGCACTCACTATAGAGAACGGCTTCGGAGGAAGGTCCAGACTCGGCAATCTCCTTTGACGACTCCGGCACGCACAATCCTGTGAAAGTGGGACAATGTCGGGCAACGCCAGACGCCTCAGCGTCGCGCGCCCTCCGCCGCCGGCCTGACACGGGTCAACGAACCGACGCGGATCCTTCATGGGCCGGCAACACGCCTGGCATATGGGTTTTCGCGTGGTGTCCCGGAGTCGTAGCATCCTCGACCAGTACAGGTCGTCTGTCGCCTG
>CAIYWM010000027.1 GCA_903929895.1 uncultured Alphaproteobacteria bacterium | reverse complement strand
GAAGTGGCGGCGATTGGCTCCGACGTCAAGGACGTCCGGGTCGGCCAACGCTTCGTGGTCTTCCCCTGGATCGGCTGCGGCACTTGCGCCTTCTGCACCGACGGCGAGGAGCTGCTTTGCCCGACTCCACGTACCCTTGGCACCCGCCGGGACGGCGGCTATGCCGACCACGTCATCGTCCCGCACCCGCGCTATCTCGTGGACCACGGCAATACACCCATCGACCTTGCATGCACCTATGCCTGCTCGGGCCTCACCGCTTACAGCGCCATCCGCCGCACCCAAAAGATCAAGAACATGAAGAACCTGCTGATCATCGGTGCTGGCGGCGTCGGCCTGGCCGGGCTTGAAGTCGCCCGCGCCATCCATGATGGCGAGATCTGGGTGGCCGACATCGACGACGCCAAGCTCAAGATTGCCCGCGAACACGGCGCCCATCGCACCTTCAATCCCAAGGATCCCGAGATCGCCGCCAAGATCGCGGCCGATGGCGGCGCCGACTCTGCCATCGACTTTGTCGGCGCACCGGCCTCCTACAAGTTTGCCTTTCAGACCGTGCGGCGCGGCGGCAAGGTGGTGATGGTCGGTCTGTTTGGTGGCGACTCGCCGCTGTCGCTGGCCTCGATGCCGATGCGCATGCTCACAATCGAAGGATCGTATGTCGGCAATCTCGAAGAGCTTCACGAGCTGATGGCGTTGGTCCGCAACGGCAAGGTCCAGCCGATGCCCTACTCCACACGCCCACTCGAAGCCGCCAACGATGTGCTCGAGGAACTGAAGGCCGGAAAGATCGTCGGCCGCGTGGTCCTGCGACCGTAGTCCTGCGCTCTCTGCGTAGCGGCGCGGGGGCCTGCGGAGCCCGGCGCGGGCGCAGTTTGCGCCTCAGCGTCCGAAAGCTTCAGCCGGCCAATCAGTTGCGGCGGCATTCCTCAAGAAGGAAGGGCGTCTTGGTCTCGTGCGCCTTTGCCGAAACACGTCCGAGGCTCGGGTCACCACCTCCAGTGCGCCATCACCTTCCGCCGGACGTCTTCCGGGTAGACGCCCTCGAAAGACGAAACCCTAGCGCGACCCTTGCCGTCTTCGGGCAACAAGCAATCATGAACGATTTTTGGCCCGCGCGCAGCCTGGCGCTCCTCGTGGGAGTAGCAGGTGAGCAGCGGCAGGATCGGTCCGACCTCGACCGATTGACGATCGGTCGGATGGCAGCGCGTGGGAATGGCCCAGAGAACATCCTTCATGTCGGTCGGATCGACGTCGTCGTCGAGCACGTAGACGATCTCCATGCAGTGTCCGAACAGCGATCCCCAGATGATGGCGGCAATTTTCTTGGCAAAATCCATCGAGCTGGTATTCGGCAGCTTCTCGCGCCAGTCGGAGGGGACGGTCACCAGCATCCAGCTCAGCGCCGTCTCGAAGGGAGTCCATGCCAGGGTGACTGGTAACCCGGCCTCGCGCAGCAGCCCGAGACCCTCGACGGAAAAGCCGAGTCCGGCGCAGGTATGGAACTCGTCGATGGGCCGTCCCTCGGGAATGAACGGCCAGATGGCGCCGTCACGATGGGAAATCGATTCGATGTGATAGGTCGGCTGCATCGCGGTCTCGTTGGCCTCATAGCCCTGATACTCGCCGAATGGTCCTTCGAGCGAATCATTCTTCAGCGAGACATGGCCCTCGATGACCACCTCCGAGCTGGCGGGCACTTCCAGATCGACGACCTCGCACCGGACGACGTCGATCGGCTCTCCAAAGTGCGCGCCGAGATAATCGGATTCGCTGATCCAGTCCTCCAGCGGCATGGCGGAAACGAACGGCAGTCCCGGTTCGCATCCTTGGCAGACGGCGAACGGCATCGGCTTGCCGATCTTCACCCACATGTCCCAGATCATTCGGATATGCTGGGGTTTCTGGAACAAGCCAGTCATGCGTTTGCCGTCGAGTTTTTCGATGCGTGCGATCGACCAACTCGTCCATCGACGGTCCGGGGACCGCACGACGATGGTTCCCCAGGTATTGGCGTACGGTCCGCCATCCCCCTCGTGCAGGGTTCCGATCGGGAAAATGTCGAGCGTCGCTGCCTCTCCGCGAAGGATGTTTTGCTGGAAGGGACCGGTCGCCACGATCCGGGGGGAATCTTCGGCTTGCTGCGGCTGGCGACCAGCGCCTCGACGATCTGCCGCCAAGTCGAGTTGACGGGCAGGCCCACAGACAGAGCGACTCGCGCTGCCGGGCAATTCGGAATGGAACTCAAGGCGCCGGGCGCGCCGAGTGCCCGCATGCCCGGCTTTGCGCCCTTGATGTTCGTGAAAAGGGGAGCCGGCGCTTGAATTGGCTGATCATAGCCGCGTCGAGCAAACGCGGCCATTTCCAGATAGGGATCCACTTCATGATCGACGGTACAGAGATCTCCAAGTTCGCGGAGCCGCTCGATATAGTCGCGGAGGTTGTCGATCCGCTTCATTTTTGGAGCTCTCCCTGTGAGCCAACACTTTCCTGGTGAGCCCTTGGAATGTTGCAAATTCTAGCAGTCTGCAAGGTTCCCGCCTCGGATCCCATCACGCCTCGCTCCTCGTCCGACAGCTTCAGCCGACCATTCAGTTGCGCCTTGGGCATGCGGTTCTCGGCCGTCAGCCACTCGTTCCGCTCCAGCACCCCAGCACCGCTAGGCTAGGCTCGCCCAACTTGCGGGTTTCTCGGCTGTTTCTGTTTTTTGGCGATACGAGATAGCTGATCATTCCTTGATCGGCAGACCGAGGATCAGGTAGCTGAACGACTTGCCGTGCGAATCGAGATTGAGTGAGGTATTAACCCCGCCCTCAAGCGCGTTCACTAGCACGAAATTGAGGCCGTGCAATTGATCGACCTCGTATCGCGTGACCTTTCCCGTGAAGAGGCCGGGAAAGGCGCTCTTGACCCGTGCCGCCGTAAGCTGCCGCTTGAGCAGCGGGTAATCCGAGGGATCGTAGGCCCAAACGGAGATGTTGGACGTGTTGCCCTTGTCGCCGGCACGAGCGTGGGCAATGTCGTGGATTCGGCGAGGCGAGCTCATGCGACGAACATCTCGAATGTCGGTTTCACGAGATCGCGGGAGATCAAGGTGGAATGGGTGACCACGCAGGGCGTTACCTGGCCGCGATAGCCTCCGCCGCCAGCCGGCCCGCAGCACAGCAGCGATTCGACCTCCCACAGCATAAAGTCGACGTCGTCACGTTGGGTTGAGCGCACCGCCACATGCAGCCGGATGTCGTCGCTTTCTCCTCCCGCAGCCCGGGCCGTGGCATGCAGAGAATTGAGGCCAACCAAGTCTACCCGAAGGTCGCCGCCAAAGCCGTTGCGGCGGGTAAGACGCTGGCGCACTACATCGGCCGCGAGTTCGGCACGCGCCTGAGCGTTCGGCCCTGCATAGCTGATACCGCACTCACCCAGAAAGCCACCATCGAACCCCACGGTAACCTTCAGCATCTCTGGCCGGGCACGACCCGACGCGCCAGTCACCCGCACGCGGTCGGGGCCGATCGACTCTACCGCTACCCGACTGAAGTCGGCGGTCACGTCGGGTGTCAGATATGATGTCGGATCATGCACCTCGTAGAGCAACTGCTCCTTTACCGTGGCAGGGGTGACGCAGCCGCCGGTATCGTCGAGCTTCGTGATGGTATGTAGCCACTGGAACCAGGCGGTGGTGGTGGTG
>CAIYWM010000026.1 GCA_903929895.1 uncultured Alphaproteobacteria bacterium | reverse complement strand
CCGGTCTTCCATCAGGTCGAGCGCCACGATCTGCGCATAGAGATCGCCCATGGTTTGGTCGGGCGTGCGCACGTTCTTGCGGATCAGCGCGACCAGCGTTTCGTCGGTCTTCCCCGCCGCCATCATCTTCATCGGCGGGATCTGCAACCCCTCCTCGAACACCTCGCGCGGCTCCGGGCTGCGGATCTTGCCGCCGATGTCGGGCACATGCGCCGTGGTCGCGCTGAAGGCAATCAGCTTGCCGTTGCGGAAGATCGGCTTGGCCAGCGTCACGTCGGGCAGATGGCCGGTGCCCAGCCAGATGTCGTTGGTGATCAGCACGTCGCCCGGCGACAGCTGGTCTTCCGGAAAGTGACGCAGGAAGTGCTTCACCGTCTCCGGCAACGTACCGATGAAACTCGGAATGCTCTCGCTCGCCTGGACCAGCGACTGGCCCGCCGCGTCGGTGACCACACAGGAGAAGTCATAGCTCTCGCGCACCAGGGTCGAGAACGACGTGCGCACCATGGCCGCCGCCGCCTCGTCGACCAGCGAGATCAGCCGGCGCCAGAGCAATTCCAGTTCGATGGCATCGAAGGTGCGCGACATCAGTTTGCCTCCGCCAGGATGGAGCCGTCGGGCAGCAGCCGGGCCGTGGAGTTCGGGCCGACGATGAAGGTGCTTTCGTTTTCCTCGAACACGGCGGGGCCGTCGATGCTCACACCCGGCTCGAGGGCGTAGCGATCCCACACGCGGGTCAGGAGCGTCTTGCCTTCATCGGGGAAGAACACGGGCCGCGTGCCCTTGAGCGCGGTCGCCGAAGCGTGGCGCGGCAATTCGAGCTTGCCGCCGGTGCCCGGCATGGGCGCGCTGACCGAGAGGCGCAGGGCCACGAACTGGATCGCGGCGCCGGGTGGCGTGCGCGCGAACAGCGCCTTGTACGCCGCCTCGAACGCGCTCTTCACCTCGGCATCGCCGAGGGCCTGCGGCAGGACGACGGTGATCTCGCTGCCCTGGCCGATGTAACGCATGTCGGCGAGATGACGAACGGTACGGCCCTCGATTTCGGCGCCGGTCAGGCGCAGCACGTCGAGCGCCTCCTTCTCGAGACCGGCGAAGATACGCCCGGCGGCGGCAAGATCGGCCCCCGCCAGGGGTGTCGTGAAACTCGTCACACGATCGACGCGCGCCGGGGCCATCAGCATGCCGATCGTGCTGCCCGCCCCCGCGCCCGGCGGACAGACGACGCGACTGACGCCGAGCTTGCGCGCCACGTGCCAGGCATGGACAGGCCCCGCTCCGCCCGTTGCCAGCAGCGCATATTCCGACGGCACGCGGCCACGCTCGGCGATGGCGACCCTCGCCGCACCGGCCATGTTCTCGTTCACGACATCATGCACACCGAAGGCGGCGCGGCCCGGCTCGACGCCCAGCGCGCCGGCGAGCTTGCCGAAGGCGGCGTTGGTCGCCACCGAGTCGATCTTCATCGCGCCGCCCAGGAAGAAGTCGGCGTTGAGATAACCCAGGGTCAGGTCGGCGTCCGTCACGGTCGCCTCGGTGCCGCCGCGGCCATAGCAGGCTGGTCCCGGCTGGGCACCGCTGCTCTCGGGGCCGACGTTCAGCGTGCCGAGATCGCTCCTGTGCGCGATGGAACCGCCGCCGGCGCCGATCTCGATCAGTTCGACCGTGGCGATCTGGATCGGCAGGCCCGAACCGCGCAGGAAGCGCTTCTCGCGGGCCGCCTCGAACCCCCAGGCGACCAGTGGCTCGCCGTCGTCGACCAGCGCCAGCTTGGCGGTCGTGCCGCCCATGTCGAAGGCCAGCACACGCTCCAGCCCGGCATTGCGGCCGAACCAGGCGCCGGCCAGCGCGCCGGCTGCGGGGCCGCTTTCCAGCAACTGGACCGGCGCCCGCTTGGCTTCGCTCACATGGGTGAGGCCGCCGTTGGAGAGCATGAGGAACAGACCGCCCGGGATCCCCTCGGCGCGCAGCGCCTGCTCCAGCCGCTCGAGATAGATCTCGGCCAGCGGCCGCACATAGGCGTTGGCCACGGTCGTGCTGGCCCGCAGGTACTCGCGGATCTCCGGCGCGATGTCCGACGACAGCGAAATCGACAGGTTCTGGAAGCGCTCGGCCACCGCCGCGCCGATCTGCCGTTCGTGCGCGGCATTGGCATAGGAATGGAGGAAGCAGATCGCGAGGCTTTCGACACCCTGCTCCACGAGGTCGGCCACCTCGGCAAGCGCCGCATCGACGTCCAGCGCGATCTCGACGCTGCCGTCCGGTCCCAGCCGCTCCTTCGCCTCGCGCCGCCACGGCCGCGGCACCAGCGGCTTGGGCATCTCGATGAAGAGATCGTAGAGCTCGTACTTGCGCTCGCGGGCGATCTCCAGCACGTCGCCGAAGCCGGCCGTGGTGAGCAGGCCGGTCTTCGCGCCCTTGCGCTCGATCAGCGCGTTGGTGAACAGCGTCGTGGCATGGACGACGCGGCCGATCTCCTGGGGCTTCGCGCCCGCCCTCTCCAGCACGCGCCGCGTGCCTTCGAGTGCGCCGCGGGCCGGATCGTCCGGTGTCGTGCTTTCCTTCCAGATGACGGCCCGCCCGGTGCGCGGATCATGAATGACGAGGTCGGTGAAAGTTCCCCCGATGTCGATCCCGAGGGAAAGCGGCGCACTCATTACACGTCCTTTGCTATTCGGCCTTCACATTGCCCTGCTTGGCGACTCTCGCCCAGCGTTCACGGTCCTTCACGATGTAGGCGGCGAATGCATCGGGCCCCTGGCCGATCGGCTCGAGCCCCTGCTTGGCCAGCGTCTCGGCGTTCCTCGGATCCGCGAACGCCTCGATGAACAGCTTGGCGAGCGCCGCCTTGATGTCGGCAGGCAGAGCGGCCGGTCCCATCAGGCCGAACCAGTTGTTGATGTCGAGCGCCGGAATGTCCTTCGTGAGCAGCGGCAGTTCGGGCGCCAGCGGCGTTGGCTTCGCGGACGCGAGAGCGAGCACCCGCACCTTGCCGCCGCGCGCCTGGCCGATCAGCTCGGACACGTTGCCGAAGAACAGATCGACATTGCCGGCCGCAACGTCGGCGATGGCCGGCGCGCCACCGCGATAGGGAACATGGATCAGCTTCAGGCCACCGGCTTCGGCGGCCAGGAATTCGGCGCCGAGCTGGTTGGTCGAGCCGAGCCCCGTCGAGGCATAGCTCACCTTGCCAGGATTGGCCTTTGCGTAAGCAATGAATTCCGGGATCGTCTTGAACGGGGCATCCATGCGCACGATCAGCGCCATCGGCACCCCGACGAGATTGCAGATCGGCGTCAGCTCCTTATCGAGGTCGAGCGGGATCTGCGAGCCCGGCACGACGGGACCGACCGCGAGCTGTCCCATGATGCCGATGCCGACCGTGTACCCATCGGCCGGCGCCTGGGCCACGGCCTTGAGCGCAATGAAGCCGCCGGCACCGGTCTTGTTGTCGACGATCACCGTGTAGCCGTGCTGCCGCTGGATTGTCTCCGCCGCAATGCGGGCCGCCATGTCCGCAGTGCCGCCGGGCGCGTAGCCCACCAGGATCTTGATCGGCTGCTTCGGTACCCATTGCTGGGCGCGCACCGACCCGGCCGCAAGGATGAGCGGAGCGGCAAGCAGGCTTCGACGGAACATCATGACCCCCAATTCCCAAGAAGGCAGGCTCACGCAAGCGCCGTGCCGGGTCAAGGCACCGGGCTTG
>CAIYWM010000025.1 GCA_903929895.1 uncultured Alphaproteobacteria bacterium | reverse complement strand
GCGCATTGATAGGAGTCCTGCTGCGTCACGCCCGCTTCGGCATTGCCGCGTGGCGCCAGCCGATGGTTCGGATCGGCTGATGCAGCAAGAATTTCCTCACCCAAGGTGAACGAGGCCACCTCGCGCTGGGAAAAATCGAGGAAGGCGCCTTTGCCGGATCGCCGCGCTTCTGTGACGGCGGCGATGACGATACCGGTGGCGAACAGCGAGACGATCTGGTCAGGATAGTTCACGTCCATGCCGGAGATGCGCGGCTCCTCCGCCTCATATCCTGTGAGCGAGGCGATGCCCGACGTGGCGTCGAGCGTGCTGCCGAACGACACGTTCATGCGCTCGGGGCCGGTATTGCCCTGGCTGGAGATGGCGGCGAACACCAGGCGCGGGTTGATCGCGCTCAGATCCTTGTAGCCGAGACCCGCCCGGTCGAGCACGCCGCGGCGGAAGTTCTCGACCACCACGTCGCAGTGCGCGGCGAGTTCGCGGATGACGCGCTGGCCCTCGGGGTCCTTCAGGTTGAGCGCCAGCCCGCGCTTGTTGCGGTTGGTGAAGCGGAACTGCGGCGAGCGGTTCCACCAGCCGTCGTCACTGTCGATCTTGCCGACCACGCGGAACGGATCGAGATAGGCACCGGATTCGATCTTGATCACGTCGGCGCCGAGATCGGCCAGCATGGCCGAGGTGTTCGCGCCGGCCGTCAGGAGACCGAAATCGAGCACGCGGATGCCGGCGAGGGGACGGTCGCTCATGGTGCAAACTCCGGTGCCGGCCGCGGTGTGAAGGAGCGGCCGTTCCATTGCACGGGAAGTTGCGGCAGGCGCAGCCGGCCTTCCGTCGGATGCGCCATGTCGGCCAGGAAGCCGCGCGCCACATACTGCTCCGTCTGCAGTAGTTCGGCGGGCGAGAAGATCGGGCCGAACGGGACGCCCCTGGCCTGAGCGACCTTCTGGATCTCGTCGCGCGTCTTGTCGGCGAACCACGGCGCGAGTGCGGCGTAGAGTTCGGCGATGTTCTGGCGACGGCCGGCCCGCGTGCCGAACTTCGGATCGTCGAGCCGCGCATCGCCGATCAGGGCGCGCGTCGCCGGCCACTGGGTGACGGTGTAGACGACGGCGACATGCCCGTCGCGGCAGGGCAGCACCTGGAATTCAGAGTTCCTGCCCTCGCGGCCAGGCGAGATTCCTGAGGCGGCGGCACCGGAGGCCGCCTTCCAGTTCACCCATTGCATGACCTCGGCGAGCGACACGCGCACGGAAGGCGCCGACCGGCCGGTATCGCGCGCGGCGAGGGCCGCCATTAGTCCGGTGAAGGCGGTGAGCCCAGCGGCATACGACGCCTGATGGCCGCCCAGCTTCAGTGGCTTGCGTGCCGGCTCGCCCACCATGTGCATCAGCCCGCCCAAGGCCTGAATCGCCAGTTCGCTGACGGGACGTTGCGCTGCATCCATCTCGATCGGAAAGGCCGCGATCTCGACCGGCGTGGCCTTCGCCCTCCGCAGGGACGCAGCGACGGAAGCCGGCTCTTCGAACAACACGACATCGGCCTTGTCGACCAGACTGGCGAGCGCGGTGCGGCCGGACTCGCTCGCAAGATCGAGCATCAGG
>CAIYWM010000024.1 GCA_903929895.1 uncultured Alphaproteobacteria bacterium | reverse complement strand
GGGCTGTCGGTCGATCTCGTGATCCTGAACGAGCGCAGCACGTCCTACGTGCAGGATCTCCAGTCCATGCTGGAAACCCTGGTTCGTGCCAGCCGGGCCCGAACCCATCTCGGGGTCGAAGATGCACCGGGCGCCGTCTTCGTCCTGCGGTCCGATCTGATCTCGACCGAGACCCGTGCGCTCCTGCTGGCCCTGGCCCGCGTGGTTATGCGCGGCGGCCGGGGCAGCCTGTCGGACCAGCTCGGCCGCCTCAAGTCGCCGCGGGGCGTGGCGCCACCGCTGCGTCGTGGCCTTGCCGCGCATGCCGGAGCGAAGCCATTGCCGTCACAGCCGGTGGCGCTGGCGGCGCTGCAGTTCTTCAACGGACTCGGCGGCTTCTCGCCCAACGGCCGCGAGTACGTCACCGTCCTCGGCCCCGGCCAGTCGACACCGGCGCCCTGGATCAACGTGATCTCGAATGCATCGTTCGGCTTTCAGGTGGCGGCCGACGGCGGCGGCTACACCTGGTCGCAGAACAGCCGCGACAACCAGCTCACGCCCTGGTCCAACGATCCGGTCGTCGACCGGCCCGGCGAGGCCTTCTATGTGCGTGACCTCGACAGCGGTGAGTTGTGGACGCCGACGGCGCGGCCGGTGCGTCTCGCACAGGCGACCTACATCGTGCGGCACGGGCGCGGCTACAGCCGGTTCGAACTGGTGGCGAACGGCATCGCTCTCGATCTGCTGCAATACGTCCCCTTGGGCGATTCCCTCAAGATCTCGCGGCTCACCATTCGCAACATCTCCGGTCGGCCGCGCCGGCTGTCGGTCACTGCCTACGTCGAGTGGGTCCTGGGCCTTGCCCGGGGCGCCTCCGGCCCCACGGTCGTCACCGAGCGGGACAGCGAGACCGGTGCGATCTTCGCGCGCAATAGATGGAATCTCCATCATGGCAGTCGTGTCGCGTTTGCCGATCTCGCAGGACGCCAGACCGCCTGGACGGGCGATCGCGGTGAATTCATCGGCCGCAACGGCAGCATGGACCATCCCGCCGCGCTCAGCGCCGATCTGCCGCTGTCGCAGCGCCTCGGCGCCGGGCTCGATCCCTGCGCCGCCTTGCAGACCACTGTCGACCTGAAGCCGGGCGGCGTGCACGAGGTCGTCTGCTTCCTGGGCCAGGCGGCCGATGAGACCGAGGCGCGTGCGTTGATCGCGCGGTACAGGGCTGCCGATCTCGCGGCCGTGCATCGCGAGGCGGTGGGATTCTGGGACGGTGTCCTGGGTACGGTACAGGTAAAGACCCCCGATCCCGCAACCGACATCCTGCTGAACGGCTGGCTGCTCTATCAGTCGCTGGCCTGCCGCTACTGGGCCCGTTCGGCCTTCTATCAGGCGAGCGGCGCCTACGGCTTCCGCGACCAGCTCCAGGATGCGATGTCGCTGTCCGTGCCAGTGCCTGCGCTGGCGCGTGCCCACATCCTGCGTGCGGCGTCGCGGCAGTTCGTCGAGGGCGATGTCCAGCATTGGTGGTTCCCGATCGCAGGCCAGGGTGTGCGCACACGCATCTCGGACGATCGCGCCTGGCTCGCCACCGTTGCCGCGCATTATGTCGAGACCACCGGCGATGTTGCGATCCTCGACGAACCCGTTTCCTTCCTCGAGGGTCCGGCGCTGCGAGAGGGCGAGCACGATCTCTACTTCCAGCCGGAGCAGGCGGACGAGACCGCGTCGCTGTTCGAACACTGCGCACGCGGCCTCGATCTCAGTCTGGCCACCGGCGTGCACGGCCTGCCGCTGATCGGTACGGGCGACTGGAACGACGGCATGAACCGGGTGGGCGAACAGGGCCGCGGCGAGAGCGTCTGGCTGGGCTGGTTCCTGTATGCGGCCCTCCGCGCCTTCGCACCGATCGCCGAGAGCCGTGGCGAGGTGCGTCGGGCGACCGCCTGGACCGCACACGCCACGGCGCTGAAGGCTGCGCTGGACCGCGAGGCCTGGGACGGTGCCTGGTATCGCCGCGGCTATTACGACGACGGCACGCCGCTGGGCTCGGCCACCAGCGAAGAGTGCCGTATCGATTCCATCGCCCAGTCGTGGGCCGCGATCTCGGGCGCCGCCGACCCGGCGCGGGCCGTGCAGGCGATGGAGTCGCTCGACAGGATGCTCGTGCATCGCGGCGACCGGCTGGCGCT
>CAIYWM010000023.1 GCA_903929895.1 uncultured Alphaproteobacteria bacterium | reverse complement strand
TGTCAGGGACCTTTCAGCGCATCCACGATCGAACGTGTCAGCAACCTGCCGATGCACTTCTGGCCAAAATCGTTGAGATGAAGCCCGTCGAGCTGGACGAACTGGGCGTATGGCATCCCGTCGTCATACCAGCCGCGCATGATATCGTAGCGTCGGAACAGGCCGGCGGAATAGTCCCTGGCCGCATCGGCCATGATCTTCTCGTAGGCTTCCTTGTCGGGCGCGGCGACGACCGCCGGCACGTATTGCAGGTTCATCAGGACGAAGTCCGCGCCCAGCGACTTGCCGAGCCTCAGGCCGCCGCGCAGCGTGCTGTCGAACTTGTCGAGCGGCATGTGACGGATGGCGGCGTTGGTGCCGGTCTGCCAGATGACCAGCGAGGCCGGGTTTTCCTGTAACTCGACCTGCATGCGGGCGGCCATCTCCTCGACGTCCTGGCCGCCGATCCCGCGGTTGATCACCTCGATGTCGATGCCGGGCAGGGCCTTCTCCAGGCCGATGCGGAGCTGCGTGGGATAGGCGAAGGCCGGATTCGACACGCCATATCCAGCAGTCGTTGACGAACCCAGAGCGATGATGCGGAGCTGCTTGCGCTCGGCGATCGCCTTGCGTGCAACCGGCAGGTTCGTCCCCAGCGCGAGCAGGGCGGGCGTGGCACGGCACAGGGTCATGGACTTCGCGTGCGCCGTTCCTCCCGCCGCGAACAGAAGGGTCGCGACCAGAAAGGCGATCAGCCGGCTCATCGGGGCGCCCCGGTTGCCGCCCGCATACGAGCCGGCGCACGCACATTGCCGCGCTTGAACCAGGCGGCGGTGTAGGCGGCCACGCACATGATGGCGATGCCGAGGAGGCTCACGACAATCTGCGACAAGATCGAATCTTCATGCTGGCTTACGATCACCTGGCCGCTGAGCGCCAAGAAAGTGCCAATGCAGAATATAACCAATGAAGCTTCACCGCATCTGCGAAGTGGCTCCCAGATCCGCCATTTGAGACCGGGGGCGTCGATCGGTACGGCGATCCGGACCAGCCAGGCGATGGCCAGGAAATGCAGGAACCGCAGGATGTCGATGTTGGTCTTGTCGATCGGATAGATGATCCGTGCCACCCAGGTCGGGACCAGCCTTTCCAGCGGATTGTAGTGCCAGGACAGGGCGATAAAAGCCGCAAACAGGATGAACGCGATCGCCAGCACCGTCAGTGGACCGCGGAACCGGTCGAGGCGGGAAAGCCCGGGACCGAACACGGCGCAGGCTGCCCCGACATGAAACACGACCTGCCATGCCATGGGGTTGAAGTACCAGACCTTCTCGTCGGGATAGGCCGGCAGGCTCCAGTTCAAACGGCAGGTCGCGACATACAGGGCGATCGAAACCGCGATCACGACCCACGGCCAGCGCACCACCACCGGCAGGACCAGCGGGAAAGCGGCCAGCAGCACGATATAGAGCGGCAGCACGTCGAGATTGACCGGCCGGAACTTGAGCAGGGCGGCCTCGAGGATGGCCCGATAGGGGTTATCGCCGAGGCCCATTAGCTGCATCTCCTCGATCAGGGCCGGCGTATCGCGGGCGATCGAGACCCAGGCGATCTGCGCCGAGAAGGCCACGAACAGAAGGATATGGGCGACATAGAGCTGCCAGACGCGGCGATAGATGCGCGCGGCGGTGCGCGGCCAGCCCTCCTCGTCCAGCATGCGGCTGTAGGCGATGACGGCGGTGTAACCAGAGATGAAGACAAAGATCTCGGTCGCGTCGCTGAAGCCGTAGTTGCGGACGGTCAGCCAGCTCACGATGTTGGTCGGAATGTGGTCGAGGAAGATGAACCACAGAGCGAGCCCGCGGAACAGGTCGAGACGGATGTCGCGAACGGAGGCGGCGGCCATGCCTATTGGTACCGCAGTCAAATCGTCTGCGCTACGCTTCGCACCGGAGGAATGAAATGACCAGGACACCCCTGCTGCTCGTCCCCGGCGTGCTGTGCTCGCCCCGCCTGTTTGCCGCACAGGTCACGGCCCTTTCGAACCAGGCCGACATCGTCGTACCCGACTGGCGCACGGCGCCGCTGTCCATCTGGGACAGTTGGGAGAGCGCCGCCCGCTGGGTCGTCGACCAGATGCCGGCCGGGAAGTTCGCGCTGGCCGGCCTGTCGCTGGGTGGCATGCTCGCGGTCGAGATCATGCAGTTCGCCGCCGAGCGCGTGACCAAGCTCGCACTGCTCGACACCGGCATGAGGAGCCAGAGCGAAGCCGAGCGCGCGATCCGGCGCGCTCGCATCCGTCTCGCCAACGAGGGACATTTCGAACTGGTCCTCGGCATGCAGATGACGCGCTTCATTCCCGCCTATCGCCTGCCCGACAAGCCGCTGGTCGACGAGGTGATGACGATGTGCGGCGAGATCGGCGTCGAGATCTACAAGCGGCAGGAAGAGCTGGCGGCCATCCGCACCGACCGGCGGCCCGACCTGCCGCGCATCGAATGCCCGACCATCGTCGTCTGCGGCCGCGACGATGCGGCGACGCCCCTGTTCCTGTCCGAGGAGATCGCCAAGGCCATCCCGGCGGCCGCCCTCGTCGTCATCGACCAGTGCGGCCATCTGGTCACGATGGAGAAGCCCGAGGAGACCAACCTGATCCTGAAGACCTGGCTCGACAGGTGAGGTTGGCGGACCGCCATTGTCATCGCAAGCGGGGCACCCCCCGCTCTGGAGCCGAAGGCGAAGGATCTCACGCCAGCCAAGGAGTCGTCTGATCGTTCCGTGAGGTCCTTCACTGCGTTCAGGACGACATGAAACTTCAGCCGACGATCTTCTTTTCCCGCAGCGTCGCGATCTCCGCGGCGCCGAGGCCCGCCAGTTCCTTGAGCACCTGATCGGTATGCTCGCCCAGCGCCGGCGGCGGCCGGGTGTCGTCGACCGGCGTGTCGGAGAAGTGGAAGTTCGAACCGATCAGCGGCACGTCGCCGACGCGGCTGTGCTTGTAGCTCTTCAGCATGCCGCGACGCTTCACTTCCGGCTCGTCCAGCGCCTCCTTCATGGTGCGGATCGGGCCAGCCGGGAGATGGCGCAGCTTCTGCGCCCAGTTCTCCTTGGTGTCGGTCGTCAGAACCTCTTCCATCAGGCGCGTCAGTTCGGGCTTGTTGGCCACGCGGTTGGCGACCGTGTCGAAGCGCGGATCGGTCAGCCACTCGGGATGGCCGAGTGCCTTGCAGGTGTCGCCGAACAGCTTCTGGTTCGCCACCGCCATGTAGATCTTGCCGTTCGCCGTCTCGAACGAACTGTTAGGCGCCGAGGCAAAGTGCCCGTTACCGGCACGCCGCGGCTGCTCGCCGCCGATCAGGTAGTAGGCGCCCATATTGCCCAGCGAGACAAGCGCGGTGTCGTAGAGCGCGAGGTCGATCTGCTGCCCCTTGCCCGTGTCGCGGCGCGCATAGAGAGCGGCGTTGATCGCGGCGACGGAATGAATCGCCGTCATCGTGTCGACGATGGCGATGGCATGACGCAGCCCTTCGCCGTTGGCCTCGCCGTTGACGCTCATCATGCCCGACTCGGCCTGGAGTACGGGATCGTAGCCCGGGCGGTCCGACAACGGCCCGGTCTGTCCGTAGGCCGAGATCGAGAGATAGATCAGCTTCGGGTACTTCGCCGCGACGCTGGCATAGTCGAAGCCGTACTTCTTCAGCACGCCCGGCCGGAAGTTCTCGACCAGCACGTCGGCGTCGGCCAGGAGCTTGTGCACGATCGCCTGACCTTCGGGCTTGGTGAAGTCCAGCGCGACGCTCTTCTTGCCCCTGTTGAAGGCCATGAAAAAGTGGCTCTCGCCATTCGCCCCGCCGGCGCGCGGGCCGGCGCCCTAGCGCGTGTCATCGCCGCCATCGGGATTCTCGACCTTGATCACCTCCGCGCCCATGTCCGAGAGCATCTGGGTGCACATGGGTCCCGCGATCACACGGGAGAAATCGATGATGCGAATGCCGTCCAGCGGCGGCCGACCTGATTTTGACATGACTGCAAGGTAGGGCTGCAAGCGGCGCGCTGTCCATCCGATGCGCATGCGCTAAACTCCACTCCCATGGACACATTCCGCACGTCGCTGTCTCGCCGCAGCCTCTTCGCCCTCCCGGTTCTCGCCGCCCTGCCCGCCGCTGCGCAGACCGAAACTTATCCGACCAAGGCCATCCGGATCATCGTGCCCTTCGCGCCCGGCGGTTCGGGCGACATCACGGCGCGCCTGGTCGGCAAGTACATCGAGGAGAAGACCGGCCAGCCCTTCATCGTCGAGAACAAGCCCGGCGCCAACGGGATCGTGGGCGCGATGTCGGTGAAGGTGGCGCCGCCGGACGGCTACACGCTGATGCTGGCCACGACCTCGACCAATGCCGCCAACGTCCACATGTACAAGAACCCCGGCTACGATCCGGAGAAGGACTTTTCGGTCGTCGGTATCATCGGCTCCTCCGGCACCTTCCTCGTGGTGCCGGCCGACAGTCCGTACAAGACCCTGGCCGACCTGCTGGCCTTTGCGAAGGCGAACCCGGGCAAGCTCAACTTCGGCTACTTCAACGCGAGTTCGCAGGTCCCGGCCGAGGTGTTGGGCAAGCGCGCCGGCGTCGACTGGCAAGGCGTGGGCTACAAGGCGATCGGCAATGCCTGGAACGATCTCTACGGCGGTGCCATCAACTTCATGTTCGTCGACCTCACGGCCGGGCGCGGCCAGGTCGTCGACAAGAAGGCGCGCGCGCTTGCCATCTCGCTTCCCAGTCGAAGCCCGCTCTATCCCGATATCCCGGTCCTCGCCGAAACCTTCCCCGGTTTCACGAGCTCGGGCTTCCTGGCCATCGCGGTGCCGAAGGCGACTCCTCTGCCGATCCAGCAGCGACTGAACACGCTGATCAACGAAGCCATCACTTCGCCCGAGAACAACAAGCGCCTGACCCAGGAATTCGCCCTCACCGCCAAGCCGCTGACGCTCGAACAATGCGCCCAGCAGGACCGCGAGGAACGCGCCAAGTGGGCCGACTACGTCAAGATCGCGAAGATCGAGCCGCAGTAGAGATCACGCCGGACGGTCGGGCGGGTCACGCCAGCGCGACAGCGGAAGCTCGTCGAACCCGTCACCGTTGGGCGCGGCCTGCCCGGCGGTCTGGTGTTCGCCGAGGGACGAGGCGGCAACGGCCTCTGCACGCTCCCGCAGGAAGACCTCGGCCGCCTTCTCGCCCTCGGCGATCAACCGGCCGATATTCTCCGAGCCGCGATCGATCTTGCCTTCGTAGTCGAGAAGGTCCTGAAGCTCGACCGGCATCTCGATGCAGGGAATGTGGTAAGGCTTGGCACTGTCGGTGTGGAACGACTTCGGAATGCGAACCGGCGCCTTGATGTCGAAGCGGCCGAGGAACTCCGGCCGGAAGGCGTCGGCGAGGATCAGGTCGTTCATGAACTCGAGGTGCCCGAGCTGCTGGAACAGCGAGATGTTGCCCTCGAGCTGATTGCGGCGATCGACGATCTCGCCCGGCTTCACGGGCACGCTCCGGCTGGCCGTAGGATTGATCTTGATCAGCCAGATCTCGTCGGGAATGTTGGCCTCGCCGACCGAGCGTGGCCGAAGCAGTTCCTCGACAGGCGGGTTGTCCGAGAAGAGCCCGTCCCAGTAGGCATCCTCTCCGATCGGCACGGCGGGGAAGATGTTCGGCACCGCGCAGGAAGCCAGAACGTGCTCGACGCGGATCGCCTCGCGCGCCGACACGAACTTGGCGAGTGCGCCGCTGGTGATGTTCGCCGCGCCCAGCATGAGCACCGGGCGCTGCGGCTTCGGCCCCCAGGAGGCGATCTCGGCGAAGTCGATGTGCTTCTCCAGCAGCCCGCGGAAGTCGGAGAAACCCATCCGCTGCCCCGCGGTCATGAACTCCATCATCGACTGCATGACCGGCGAGGACGGGCTCAGTTGCAGGGTCGGCATCATGCCGGCATTCACCAGCCGGACCGATTCGACGATGAACCGGTTGATCGCGTGCTCGACGGGGCCCTGGGCGGTGTTCTCCTCCCAGAAGTCCATCATGCGCTTCCAGACCGGCCGCTCGCCCTTCATGAACGAGTACCAGAGCAGCGTGGCGCAGACGGCGCCACCGGAGGTGCCGCTGATGGCGACGAACTCGAACTCGTCCTTGAGCCGGCCCTGACCCTGGGCCTGGCAGAGCGCCTTCAAAGCGCCGGCCGTGAAGGCGGTCTGGCTGCCGCCGCCCTGGCAGGCGAGAGCGATCTTGATCTTGGACATGAGACACTCTCTTCAGAAACAGAACGGCCCAATCTAGCGCGAAGTCGATGATTTCTCCCGATCAACTCTTCGAATTCCGCCTCCTGGACGCGCGTGGCGCAAGAATCGAAGGGCGGACGGCTTGCAAATTGCATGGCGAGGCTCGCCAAATGACGGCTGCAGAATTCGGGAGGAAGACAAAGTGCCGGTGTCCGATCCGATCGCGTTGGAGCTCTTCAAGAACGCCATTTTCTCGATCGCCGACGAGATGGCGCTCACCGTCTTCCGGACGACCTATTCCGGCGTGCTCAAGGACAACATGGACTATTCGACGGGCTTCGCCGATGCCAACGGCAAGCTCGCCGCCCAGGGCCTGACACTGCCGGGCCATCTCGGCTCCGTGCCGACCGCCATGGAATCGATCATGCGTCACTTCGAGGGCGACATGGCCGAGGGCGACGTCTTCATCATGAACGATCCGTTCGACGGCGGCATGCACCTGCCCGACATCTTCGTGATCAAGCCGCTGTTCCACGAGGGCGAGCGGCTGGCCTTCGCCTGCACGGTCTGCCACCACATCGACGTCGGCGGCCGCGTGGCCGGCTCGAACGCTTCCGACTCGACGGAGATCTACGCCGAGGGCCTGCGCATCGCCCCGATGAAGCTCTACGACAAGGGCGTCCTCAACAAGACCATCATGACGTTCATCGAGAAGAACGTCCGCCTGCCGGTCCAGCTGTTCGGCGACCTGCGCGCCCAGCTCGCGGCCTGCCATATCGGCGAGAAGCAGTTCGCCGAGCTGGTCTCACGCCACGGGGCAGAGGAGACGAAGTTCTACCTGAACGAGGTCATCGACTATGCCGAGCGGCTGACGCGGGCGGCGATCCAGGAGCTGCCCGATGGCGAATGGAGCTTCGAGGACTGGATCGACGACGACGGTGTCGACTACGGCAAGCCGATCCGCCTGTTCGTCACCATCACCAAGAAGGGCGGCCACATGGTGGTCGACTGGACGGGCACCAACCCGCAGGTCAAGGGCGCGATCAACAACACGCTCTCCTTCACCAAGGCCGCCTCCTACACCGGCATCCGCTCGGTGCTGCCGCCGGGCATTCCCAACAACGAAGGCGTGTTCCGTGCCATCGAGGTGATCTGCCCGCCGGGGACCGTGGGCAACGGCGTGCTGCCGGCGGCCTGCGCGGCGCGCGGCCTGACCGGATTCCGCATGACCGACTGCATGTTTGGCGCGCTGGCCATGATGCTGCCCGATCGCGTGAAGGCGGCGGGCGACGGCGGCAACACCGGCATCTCGATCGGCGGCTACGATTCGGCGCGCAAGCCCTTCGTCTATGTCGACTTTACCTGCGGTGCCTGGGGCGCACGCCCCTTCGCCGACGGACTCGACGGCAATTCGCACATGTTCGCCAACATGGCCTCGCACTCCATCGAGGTGACCGAGGCCGAGCAGCCGATCCAGCTGCTGGCCTACGAGTTCGTGGCCGACAAGGCGGGTGGCGGCAAGTATCGCGGCGGCGTGCCGTTCCTGCGCGACTACAAATTCCTGGAAACCGAAGGCATGCTGCAGGTCCGCTCCGACCGGCGCGATCATCGCCCGTTCGGCCTCTATGGCGGCAGTCCCGGCGGGCCGTCTGAGAACTACCTCAATCCCGAGGGCGAGAACCGGCTGCTGCCGTCCAAGCTCACCATGACGGTCAAGGGCGGCGACATCTTCCGCCACGTCCTGGCCGGCGCCGGCGGCTGGGGCGATCCGCTGGAACGCGATCCCGCCGCGGTGCTGCGTGACGTGCGCAACGAACTTCTCTCGCCGGCGAAGGCGCTCGCCGACTATGGGGTCGTGATCAACACCAACTCCTGGACCGTCGACATCGCGACGACGGAGCTGCGCCGCGCCGAGATTGCCAAGTCGCGCGGCTGGACCGAGCCGCCCAAGGTCCAGTGGCACGACCCGGTGCCGCTCGCCCGCGCAGCGGAGTAGCTCTCGTGTCTTTGCCGGGAGCGCGCCACTCCAGTGGCGCTCATTTATTGCGAAC
>CAIYWM010000022.1 GCA_903929895.1 uncultured Alphaproteobacteria bacterium | reverse complement strand
TCTACGCGGCCGGCGACGTGCAGGACAAGATTTTCCGGCAGGCCGTGACGGCCGCGGGCACCGGGTGCATGGCCGCGCTCGAAGCCGAGAAGTGGCTGGCCGCACAGGAGACGCGCCACGCTGAGGCCGCCGAGTAAAGCAGCAGGCTTGGACAGGGAGGCGATGAAATGGACTGGGACAAGCTGCGGATATTCCAGGCGGTGGCGGATGCTGGCAGCTTCACCCATGCCGGCGAGTCGCTGAAGCTCAGCCAGTCGGCAATCTCGCGCCAGATCGGCGCGCTCGAAGAGCAGCTCGGCGTCATGCTGTTCCATCGCCATGCGCGCGGGCTCATCCTGACGGAGCAGGGCGAGCTGCTGTACCGCACGGCGCGTGACATGGCCGCCAAGGTGAATACCGCCGAGGCGTTGTTGCGTGCGAACCAGGATAAGCCGGCTGGACGGCTCAAGATCCATGCGACGGTCGGCTTCGGCTCGACCTGGTTGACCGCCCAGATGCACGAGTTCATCGCGCTCTATCCCGAGATCGATGTGAGCCTGGTCCTGTCCGACAACGAGCTGGATCTCGGCATGCGCGAGGCCGACGTGGCCATCCGCATGGTCATGCCGCGGCAGCCCGGCCTGGTGCAGCGCCATCTGTTGACCGTCCGCAGCCACGTCTATGCCTCGCACGACTACGTCCAGAAGTACGGCAAGCCCAACACGGCCGACGAACTCGACCAGCATCGTCTGATCATCTTTGGCGAGGACGCACGCGCACCCGTCCAGGACGTGAACTGGCTGCTCAGCGAGGGCAACCCCGACCACAACCCGCGGCTCGTGGTGCTCCGGGTGAACAACACCTACGGCATTTTCCGCGCCGTGGAGTCCGGCCTCGGCATCGCCTCGCTGCCGGACTACCTCGCCCGCGAGTCCACCAAGCTGGAAATGCTGCTCCCCGACCTGAATGTCCGGACGACGGATGTGTACTTCACCTATCCTGAGGAATTGCGGCACTCCAAGCGCATCGCGGTGTTCCGGGATTTCTTGCTGCGCAAGGTCGCCGAAACACGTTTCTGAGACCTGAGACCTGCAGGATTGCATAGACAGTGAAAGGCATGCGCTCGGTGCATGCCAGTGTCCAAAACTTCACCACTACCAATCGCCTCCACGAGGCATAGGTTGAATACAGGTTTTGACACGACCGGTTTTGGCTGATCGGTTCGAAACTCGGGATCCTCATGATCCCACGTCTCCCAGACGTGAAGCCTCCCTGTTTGACTCGCCGGGCCCTTGGGCCCGGCGTTTTTTTGTCCTCCGGCTGGAGCAGACTTGTCCGTCGTTTGTGGGTCGATGTGCCGCTCAGTAGCACGTCCAATGAGTTAACCTATCGATTGATATGGAGTCGACGATGCCCATATATAGTTGGAGAGTGTGCACCTGAATGTTTTCCGAGATCAGACAAGGAATCCTCCCGCTCGCCCTGCGCAACATCAAGCGCCTGGGCGATTTGGAGCGTGCCGGTCTTCTGATCGAGTCGCTGGCCAAGCACTGGCGCGACAGCAAGCCTTTTGAGCTGCTGATCATCGCGCCCAATCGCGATGCAGACCTGCTGCGGTCCAATCTTCCGCGTTTTCCGAACATCGAAGTGACCGTGCGCCGCGAACGCGATTTCTTCCCGGCCTACAGTTCGTTCTATTGGATGACCGGATGGTACCGGCAGCAGATCGTGAAGCTGCACGTGCCGGCGGTCCTGGGCTTTACGGGTTACTTCACGCTGGACTCCGACGTCTGCTGCGTCGGCGACTTCGATTCGCGGACCTTCGTGCAGTATGACCGGGCCCTGTCCCGCTGGGAGCCCAAGCAGCATCACGATTGGTGGGAGAGCGCGTCGGAGGTGATCGGCATCCCCTACGATGCCAGGTCACACGGCCTTTCGGTCACGCCGAACATCCTGCATGGCGACTTGGCCCGGATGACCCTCGACCAGCTGCGCGGTCCCCGGCTCGACGCGATGACCTCGCTGGTGCTCTGGAAGGCCCGCAAGCCGTTCCAGGTGCCATGGACGGAATATTCTCTCTACACCAGCGTGGCGGAAATCAGCGGCACGCTGTTCGATTATCACGCCGAGTGGGACACCTGTTACACGTCGGATGTGCAGCTGTTCTCGGAGCAATCCTGCGTCTGGGGCGCCGACGATTTCGAGCGCCTGGTCAGGCTGCCGAATGGCACCGACCCCGGCGGCAAGTTCATCATCGTGCAGAGCCACGCACGCATCCCGCTGCAGCAGGTGCGCGACTACTGCCTGAGCTTCGCCGGTTAGGCCTTCCCGTTGTGCTCGCCGATCTTCGGCGCCTTTTCGTCGCCGCCGGCGCGCTGGCCGTCGAGGCTGAGCGGCAGGCCGTGGAAGAGGGCCGCCGAGCCGGCATAGGGCTGCGTGAACATGGCGAGCGCCGCCACCTGCGCGAGTTCCATCACCTGGGGCACGGTGTTGAGCGGCCCGTTGGGCACACCCAGCGCCTCGAGCTTGGCCGCCCAATGGGACCGGGGATGCTCCTTCATGATATCGGCGATCATCCCCAGCAGCAGGTCGCGCCGCTCCGCGCGCTGGACGTTCGTCTTGAAACGCTCTTCGTCCGGCCATTCGGGATGGCCGAGCGCTTCGGCGAACTTGCGCCAGAGCCGGTCGTTGCCCGGGCAGATCATCAAAGGCCCGTCGCTGCATTCGAACGCCTGATAGGGCGTCAGCGACGGGTGGCCCGTGCCTTGGCGCGGCGGCATCCGGCCGGTCACCGACCAGCCGGCGACGTGATTGGAGGCCCACATCAAACCGCTCTCGAACAGCGACGTGTTCACCAGGCTGCCCTCGCCGGTGGCCGTGCGTTTGGCCAGCGCCGCCAGCACCCCGATGGCGGTCCACATGCCGGTCGACAGGTCGATGATCGACACGCCGATGCGCGCCTCGGGCCCCGAGGGGTCGCCGTTCAGTGAGATGAGGCCGGCAACGGCCTGGATGATGGGCTCGTAGCCGGGCCGGTCCTTCCACGGGCCGGCATGGCCGAAGGCCCCGAGATCGGCATAGATCAGGCGCGGGAAGCGTTCGGTGAGCGTGGCGCCGTCGAAGCCGAACTTGGCCGGCACGTCGGCCCGCAGATTGTGCACGAAGATGTCGGCCGCCCCGATGCGCTCGATCAGCGCCGCGCGCTGGGCCGGATCGGCGAGGTCGCAGGTGATCGACTTCTTGCCGCGGTTCAGGGCGATGAAG
>CAIYWM010000021.1 GCA_903929895.1 uncultured Alphaproteobacteria bacterium | reverse complement strand
CCATTCTCAACATGCGGCCGCGGGGCAACGTCTTCAACTACGGCAACGATACCCACTTCATCGACTGGCTCGAGGAGACGGGGCAGGATTACGACGTCATCACGGACGACGACATCCACCGACACGGTGTCCAGGTATTGGCGCCGTACACCTGTGTCGTCACGGGCTCGCACCCGGAATACATCAGCCGCGAGGTCTGGGACGCGTTCGACGCCTACCAGCGCAGCGGCGGACGTCACATGTATCTCGGGGGCAACGGCTTCTACTGGCGCATCGCCTATCATCCGGCGGTGCCGCACACGATCGAGATGCGCCGCGGCATGACCGGCCTGCGCACCTGGGAAGGGGAGGCCGGCGAGACTGCGCTGGCCTTCACCGGCGAGCCGTCCTCGACCTGGCGCAGCAACGGCCGTCCCCCCCAGCGATTGGTCGGTGTCGGCTTCGACGGTCAGGTCTTCACCCATTCCTCGCCGTACCGCTGGCTCGAAGGAGCGAAGGATCCGGCACTGTCATGGCTGACCCAGGGGATCGATCTTGCCGCGCCGTTGGGCGACTTCGGACTGCGCGGCAATGGCGCCGCCGGGGTCGAGATCGATCGCGTGGACTGGTCGCTTGGGTCGCCTCCCGGCGCCGTTTGGCTCGCGACGGCGGACCGGCTCGGCTACGGCGGGACGCCCGCACCGGAGGAGATCCGTACGCTGCATCGCGGCGTGATGGGAGACCAGAATGCGCAGGTAAGGGCCGATCTGGTCTATTTCCCGACGGCCAACGGCGGCGCGGTCTTCTCGACCGGCTCGATCGCCTGGGTCTGTGCCCTGTCGCACGCGGGCTACAGGAACAACGTGAGCCAGCTCACCGGAAACGTCCTGAGGCGATTCCTCGACCCGAAACCGCTGTGACGTGGACGAGCCCGGCGGACGGACGTCGGGCTCGCATATAAACGAAACAAACGAAATAAACGAAACTAACGAAGCGGATGTCGCAGGCCATTCCCGTGCCAGGGTGTCGCAATAATATTGCCCGTTTGACCTGTTTCCGGACCTATTGCGACCTCTTTAGAGAAGGCTTGTCGTCACGAGCGTCAGGCCGGACAGGCAGAGCAGGCCGAGCAGGATGTACCGGAATTGGACATCGTTGATGCGGCCGTAGAGCGCCAGGCCGATTTTCGCGCCGATCAGCGTCGTCGGCACGGTGATCGCCGCCCAGATCAGGAAGGTCCGGTCGAGGAAGCCCGCGATGCCGGCCGAGACCAGGGCCAGGAACAGCACGCTCATGTTGAAGGGCTGGTTGACGCCGCGCTGCTCGTCCTTGCCGAAGCCTCGCAACTGCGCCCAGATCGCCGGCGCCGGGCCGCTGAGGCTGGCCATCCCGCCCATCACGCCGCCGATCAGGCCCACGACGGCATCCGCCGGACGACCGCCGCCCGTTACGATCGGCGGGCGGCGCACGAAGGCCATCCAGGTGCTGTAGACGATCAGCAGGATGCCGACGCCGGCCTTGAGAGGCCGTGGTTCCAGATGGTTGAGCAGGAGGGTGCCCATCGGCACGCCGACGATGCCCGCGGTCAGCATCGGCCAGAGCCTTTGCCAGCGCACGCCGCTCCAGATGCGGGGAAGGGACTGGATGTGGCCGGCGACGCCGCACAGCGCGGTGAGCGGGGCGGCCGTGAGGGGCGACATGGCCTGCAGCCAGAAGCCCAGCGCCACCAGCGCATAGCCGGTGCCGCTCAATCCGTTGACGAAGCCTGCCGCCAGCGCCCCGGCGACGACGATCGCGATGTCGCCGGGGGGAGGCAGGACCACGCGGACTAGGCTCCCGAGCTGAACGCCTGGATGCCGGTCATGGCGCGGCCGAGGATCAGCGCATGGACATCATGCGTGCCCTCGTAGGTGTTCACGGCCTCGAGGTTCATCGCGTGACGGATCACGTGATACTCGTCCGAGACGCCGTTGCCGCCGTGCATGTCGCGGGCGACGCGGGCGATGTCGAGCGCCTTGCCGCAATTGTTGCGCTTGATCAGCGAGATCATCTCGGGCTGGGCATGGCCCTTGTCCTTGAGGCGGCCGACGCGCAGGCAGGCCTGCAGGCCCAGCGCGATCTCGGTCTGCATGTCGGCGAGCTTCTTCTGGATGAGCTGGGTGGCGGCCAGCGGCCGGCCGAACTGCTTGCGCTCCATCGTGTAGTTGCGCGCCTGCTTCCAGCAGAATTCGGCGGCACCCATGGCGCCCCAGGCGATGCCGTAGCGGGCGTTGTTCAGGCAGCCGAACGGACCGCCGAGGCCGGCGACGTTGGGCATCATGTTCTCGACCGGCACGAAGACGTCTTGCAGCATGATGGCGCCCGTCACCGAGGCGCGCAGGCTGAACTTGCCCTCGATCTTGGGCGTCTCGATGCCCTTCCAGCTGCGCTCCAGGATGAAGCCGCGGATCGCGCCGCCGTCCAGCTTGGCCCAGATCACCAGTACGTCGGCGATCGGCGAGTTGGTGATCCACATCTTGGAACCCGAGAGGCTGAAGCCGCCGGGGACGGTCGTGGCACGGGTCTTCATGCCGCCGGGATCGGAGCCGTGGTCGGGCTCTGTGAGGCCGAAGCAGCCGACCCATTCGCCGGTGGCGAGCTTGGGCAGGTACTTCATGCGCTGCTCTTCGCTGCCATAGGCATAGATCGGATGCATGACCAGCGAGGACTGCACGCTCATCGCCGAGCGGTAGCCGGAGTCGACGCGCTCGACTTCGCGGGCGACCAGGCCGTAGGTCGTGTAGTTGGCGCCGGCGCAGCCATACTTCTCCGGGAGCGTCGAGCCCAGGAGGCCGAGCGCGCCGAACTCGTTCATGATCTCGCGATCGAACTTCTCGTTGCGGTTGGCCATCAGGACGCGCGGCATCAGCTTGTCCTGGCAGTAGTCGCGCGCGACGTCGCGGATGGCGATCTCATCCT
>CAIYWM010000020.1 GCA_903929895.1 uncultured Alphaproteobacteria bacterium | reverse complement strand
CGCCGCCCACTTCCACGACACCTACGGCCAGTCTCTCGCCAACATCCTGGCGGTCATGGAACGCGGCATCGCGGTGTTCGACACAGCCGTTGCGGGCCTCGGCGGCCGTCCCTACGCCAAGGGCGCGTCGGGCAATGTCGGTACCGAGGACGTGATCTACCTGATGAACGGCCTCGGCATCGACCACGGCGTCGACCTAGACGCGGTCGCCAAGGCCGGCCGTGAGATCTGCGTTGCGCTGGGCCGCGAGCCTGCGTCCAAAGTGGCGCAGGCGCTCAAGGCGAAGATGGCGTAGCGCCCTGGCGAACTCTTGAGGATCGTCGCGGTCCTCAGAAGCCCCAGGTTTCGAAGACATACGAGAAGGCGGCAACCTCCAGGACATAGAGCGCGATGAGCATCAGCGCGCCGCGTATCGTCTGTGCGCTGGAGGCCGCCGGGTCGAGCCACCAGTCGAACAGGCGGATGGCCGCCGGCATCAGCATCCAGGAGAGGAGCAAGGTGCCAACGGCATTGCCGAGGAAGACGACGACAGGGAAGGGCAGTCCCAGACCTCTGATGATCGGATGCCCGGCGATCGCGAGGCCCTGTCCCGCCGCGTTGCCCAGCGTGATGTCGTAGACGCTCACCAGCGGATAGAGCACCGCCAGCACGACCATGGCCTGCTTCCATTCCGGCACGGGACGCGAGGCCGTGGCGCGAGCAGCGAACCAGGTGCCGAAGGAGGCGGGACCGACGTCCACGCCGTCGTGCTTCGATTCTTCGAACTGGCTCAGCAGTCGCCCGCGTTCTGCAGAACTCTTCCAGTTCTCGAGATCCCGCTCGCTGCGAAACGTGAGAACGGTCGTCCAGTTGTGACTGCCATCGGAGGGTTTGAATATTTCGAGCCCGTCGAACCCGGGAAAACCCACGACCGCGGCATTCAACCGCGCCTGAACAGCGCGCCAGTCCTCCTCGCGCCCCGGAGCGACTTGTGATGTCACGACCATCACCCGCGATGCGCCGTCGTCGGTGTCGGAGCGCGCCTGGGGCGGTGACGCGAACAGGGCACCCGCTTCGTCGTGCGCCTTGGCCAGGCTGGCGGATTGCATCCAGTTCTCGCGGTCCGACCCGCTTTCGAACCTGTAGGTGATCTTCCAGGATGTTGCGCCGGACGGACTCCCCTGCTCGGAGCGACTGACGCCGATGAACCCGGGCGCCGCCACGGCCAGCATCAGCAGGTCGCGCAGCCAGGCCCCGAAGGCTTCGTTCCGGCCCGCGAGAACCGAATAGTTGAAGGTGGCGAGCGACGGGGGCTGCGGCATTCCGTGGATTGTCAACGTCGGCGCCAATGCTCGTCAACCTGATCCACCTTGACGCGCGCGAACCTCGCCTCGCGCGTTAACGCCGCTCGACGATCCGGACAGTAACCGCAGTGGAGCGACCCGCTTCGTCGACGACGGCGAGCCGGACGGTGCCGGCCCCGTCGGGCACCCAGTGGGTGCCTTCCAGCGGGCGGCCGTCGACCAGCCAGCGCAGGCGGCCCTGGCCGCCCATGGCGTTCAAGGGGACGGCCTCGCGCGCGGCCAGCTCGATGCGGGCGTCGGCCGGCGGATAGGCGATGCGCGGGCCGCCGCTGGTCTCGCTGTAGGGCGCGAGCGTACGCATGCGCGGCGGGAGCTCGCGATGCGACGAAACCTTGAGGACGTCGGCGGGCGGCCGCAGCGTGCGATTGTCCTCGCCCGGCAGGCGCCCATACGCCTTGAAGAGGATGGGCAGCGCCGAGAGCCGGCCGAGCTGGCCGGGGCGCGGCGTGCCGTCGGCATGGCCGACCCACACCACGACCGTCCAGGTGGTGCTGTAGCCGGCCGCCCAGGCGTCGCGAAAGCCCGCTGACGTGCCGGTCTTGAAGGCGATGCGGCGCTCGCGCAGCGCTACGGGCAGCGAGGCGAAGCCCTCGGGGAGCGGCGCCTCGGCCAGCACGTCCGAGACGTACCAGGCGGCGGTCGGCCCGATGAGGCGGAGCGGCTGGGGGTTCGGCCGGTCGCGCCGGACCTGGGGCGGCGCGAAGCTGCCGCCGTTGGCCAGGCCGGCATAGAGTCCGGCCATCTCGAGCGGCGAGATCGTGGCACTTCCGAGTGCGACGCCCAGCGAATTGCCATTGTCACCCGGTGGCAGGCCGGGTGCCACGCCGGCGGTGCGCAGGGTGGAGAGGAAGCGCTGCGGGCCGACCTTCTCCAGCGCCAGCACGGCCGGCACGTTCAGGGATTGCTGCAGGGCGCGGCGCACTGTCACCGCGCCTTGGTGGTCGCGGTCGAAGTTGCGCGGCAGCCAGTCGCGGAAGCGCACCGGCACATCCTCGACCAGGGTCTCAGGATGCAGGGTGCGGTCGTCGAAGGCCATGGCATAGATCAGGGGCTTGAGCGCCGAGCCCGGCGAGCGGCGGGCGCGCACAAGGTCGACTTGCCCGGCGCGGCCGAAGAAATTGTCGCCGCCCTGCCACGCCACGACGCCGCCTGTCCTGTTGTCGAGAACGACCATGGCGATCTCGGCGCCGTCGCCCAGCTGGCGTCGCTCCTCATGCACCAGTTGGGCCAGCGCCTGCTGCAGCTCGTAGCGTACCGTGGTCGGCACGGTGGTGCCGGGCGACTGGCCGGCCAGCCAGGTCGCGAGATGCGGCGCCTGCATCGGCAGGGCAAGCCGGCGGTCGGGCGCGGGGCGGCTGCGCGCCATCTCGAAAAGAGGCGCATCGATCACGCCATGCTCGACGCCACGTTCGAGTACCCGGTCCCGCGCCTTCTGCGCCACGGAAGACGCACGGTCGGGGCGGCGGCGCTCGGGCGATTGCGGGATGGCGACCAGCAGCGCGGCCTCGGCGGCGCTGAGCTGGTGCGGCTCCTTGCCGAAATAAGCAAGCGAGGCGGCGCGCACGCCCTCGAGGTTGCCGCCCATCGGGGCGAGCGTCAGGTAGATCCCCAGCACTTCGCGCTTTGAGTAACGCCACTCAAGCTGGAGCGCGCGGGCCGACTGGATGGCCTTGGTCGTGAAGCTGCGCGGCCGGGGATCGAGCAGGCGGGCGGCCTGCAT
>CAIYWM010000019.1 GCA_903929895.1 uncultured Alphaproteobacteria bacterium | reverse complement strand
TCCTGCTCTTCGTCGGTGTTGATCTTGGCCAGCCGCACGGCGGGTTCCAGCCGGGCCGCCGCGCGCTCGAACTGCGGCGCCATGGCCTTGCAGGGTCCGCACCAGGGCGCCCAGAAGTCGACCAGCACCGGCAGGTCGCTCTTGGCCGCATGGGCTTCGAAGCTGCTGGCATCGAGGGCGACGGGATGGCCGTCGAACAGCGGTGAGCCGCACTGGCCGCACTTGCCCTTGTTGCCCGCCGCCAGTCTCTCCCGCGGAAAGCGATTCAGGGTGCTGCAGCGAGGACAGGCGAGGAGCAGGGCACCAGTCATGGCGTACCTCGGAGTATTTGGCGCTACGACCGGCCCACCGCGGGCGGTACGGTCTGGAAGGGGCCGGAGAGGCGGCTGCGGTAGACTGTGACCGCCTCCATGATGCGCTGGACGTAGTTGCGCGTCTCGCGGAACGGCATCATCTCGATCCAGTCGACCATGTCGATCCTGGCGGTGCGCGGGTCGCCGCCCGCCTCGATCCAGCGCGCGACCCTGTTGGGCCCGGCATTGTAGGCGGCCAGCGCCAGCTCGTAGGAGCCTCCGAAGCGCTGCAGCATCTCGGCGAGATACTGGCTGCCGAGCTGCACGTTGTAGGCAGGATCGCGGGTCAGCTTGCTCTCGATGAAGGGTACTTTCAGCCGCCCCGCCACGTCGCGCGCCGTCGTCGGCAGGAGCTGCATCAGGCCGAGTGCATTGGAGGTCGACACGGCGCCGGCGTTGAACGAGCTCTCCTGCTTGGCGAGCGCCAGCGCGAGCGCGCGCTCGATCGACCCGGTGGCGCCGAGATCGACGATGGGGAAGGCCGCGTCGAACAGCACCACGCCATTCTCCGCCCCGCGGCGGGCGACCGTGAGCCCGACGTCGGGACGCTTCAGGTCCAGAGAGAGCTGCGCCAGCAGCGCCACTTCGCCCGGCGACGTGACCGAGCGCGCGAGGCGCAGAAGGAACGGGCGGGCGCGGTCGTACTCCGCGACCTGGCCGAGATACCGCGCCATCGCCGCGAGTTCGCGGCCGGCCAGCGCCTGCTTGTCGGCAGCGGTGGGCACGGGATCGACCGGCAACTTCGGGCTCACGCCCTGAAGCTTCCTGGCCGCAAGCTGGCCATAGAAGGTCTGGCCGTAGCCGGCCGCCCGCGCATACCAGTCGCTGGCGTCCTTGGTCTGGTTGGCGGCCTCATAAGTGCGGGCAAGCCAGTAGGCGCCGCGGCTCTTCGAGATGTCGGTCGAGACGCCATCGTACAGCGTGGAGAAATGCTTCAGCGCGACGGCCGGCTTCTTGAGCTGGCGGAGCGCGATCCACCCCGCGAGGAACTCCCCCTCGGCGAAGGAAACGCCCTTGGTGAGCCCGTGCCCGGTCGCGACGGCATAGGCGTCGGCCGGACGATCGGCATCCAGCAGCGCCCGCACCACCAGATTGCGCTCGTTCCACCAGGCATCGGTCTGGTTGGGAATCGGGCCGGCCAGCGCCGCCTTTGCCTCGTCCAGCGTGCCGGTCCGGCGGATCCACTGCATCCGCTCGAAGCGGAGCGTGGGGTCGTTGAGCCGCGCCGGCGGCAGGGCGCGCAGGAGCGTGGCCGTATCGGCCGCGCGGGTCGCCATGGCGAGGCGGGCATTGGCGACGGGCTGATAGTCGGGCGGCAGTTTCGGCACGAGGTCGCGCGCCACCTGGTGGCGGCCTTCGCGCAGGATGCGGTCGAAGCGGGCGACCTGGTCGGGGCCGGTCAGGAGCTGGGCATACCGATTGAGGAAATCGTTCTCGTCGGAATTGCGCAGCGTGGCGTTCTGCCAGGTGTCGCGGGCGAAACGGGCGACGTCGTTGGGCGCGGCCGTGCTGGCCGCCTCGAGCCGGCGCATGTGGCCGGTGCTGGTGAGGGGCGGAAAGGCCGTGAAGTAGCGGACGACTTCGGCGGCCGGCGTCTCGGGGCCGATCCGCTCTTCGGCCTGGCGACGCAGTACCTCGGGCTCGGGCCAGTCGGGCTGCTCGCGCAGGAAGCGCCAGGTCGCGGCGAAGCTCGCCTCGGTCCTGGGCGCGGCCCGCAGGATGCTCCAGGCGACGTAGCGGTCGAGCAGCGTATTGCGGAAGTTGGCGACGGCTGCCCGCGCGTCTGCCCAGCGGCTGTCGTCGATCGCTTTGAGGGCCGCCGTGAAGGCGGCAATCTCCGCCGCGTTGAGCGGATTGGCGGCCACGGCCTGGGCGGACGGCGCGGCAGCCGGCGGCGGCGCACTCCCCTGCACGGGTGATGCGGAGGACGGCGCCGTCGAGGGGGGAGGGCTCGGCTTCTCGACGTCGCCGGGCAGGCGTCGCACGCCGGTCGTCGGTCCGGCCGGCTGGGCCAGGGCAGGGGCCGCGGCCAGCAGGGCGGCCAACAAGATGAGGGGGGATTTCCTGTGTTTCACGCCAGGAATCGTAGGCAGGGAGTTACGGCATCACAATGGCAAGTTGCTCACCTTGCAGCGCCAAACCCTGCGGCCTAGAGTGAATTGTTAAGGAAAAATCGGAGGAAAGCCATGTTCACCGGATCGCTCGTTGCGCTGATTACACCGTTCAAGAACGGATCGGTGGACGAGAAGGGATTCGAGAAGTTCGTGGCCTGGCAGATCAAGGAAGGCACCGACGGGCTGGTCCCGTGCGGCACCACCGGTGAATCGCCGACCCTCTCGATGGAAGAGCACAAGCGCGTCATCGATATCTGCATCGGCACGGCCAGGGGTTCGGGCGTGCCGGTGATCGCCGGCACCGGCTCGAATTCGACCGCCGAGGCGATCGAACTGACGCAGCACGCCAAGAAGGCCGGCGCGGACGCCGCCATGCTGGTTGTGCCCTACTACAACAAGCCGACCCAGGAAGGCCTGTTCCAGCATTTCAAGGCAGTGGCCGAAGCCGTCGACATCCCCATCCTGCTCTACAACGTGCCGCCGCGCACCGGCGGCGACATGCAGGTCGAGACGGTGATCCGGCTGTCGCAGGTCAGGAACATCGTCGGCATCAAGGATGCGAGCTACGACATGGCGCGCCCCACGCTGACCCGGCTCAAGGCGAAGAAGGGCTTCGTCCAGCTCTCGGGCGAGGATGCGAGCGCGCTCGGCTTCCTGGCGCAGGGCGGCGATGGCTGCATCTCGGTGACGGCCAACGTGGCGCCGCGCCTGTGCGGCGACATGCACGATGCGTGGAAGAAGCGCGACCTCGACAAGGCGTTCGAGCTGCAGGACCGGTTGATGCCCCTGCACAAGGCGATGTTCTGCGAGACCAGTCCCGGCCCGGTGAAGTACGCGGCCGAGCTGATCGGCCAGTGCAGCGCCGAGATGCGCCTGCCGATGGTGCCGATCGCCGAGAGCAGCAGGAAGGCCGTGCACGAGGCCATGGTCCACGCCGGCTTGATCAACTAGAAACCGGGTTCTTCCAACTCACGAGTGTCCTGTGGCCAATAAACCGGAACTGGACCGCACCGTTGTGGCCCAGAACCGCAAGGCGCGGCACAATTACTTCATCGAGGAGACCTTCGAGGCCGGGCTTGCGCTGACCGGCACCGAGGTCAAGTCGTTGCGCGGCGGGCGCAGCACGATCGCCGAATCCTATGTGACGGAGGAGGGTGGCGAGGCCTGGCTGGTCAATGCCAACATCCCGATCTACGCCTCGGGCAATCGCAACAACCACGAGCCGCGCCGGGCGCGCAAGCTGCTGCTGCATCGCGGTCAGATCAACAAGCTGATCGGCGCCATCCAGCGCGAGGGCCGCACCGTCGTGCCGCTGCAGGTCTATTTCAATCCGCGCGGCCGCGCCAAGATCGAGATCGCGCTGGCCACCGGCAAGCAGGCGCACGACAAGCGCCAGTCGATCAAGGATCGCGACTGGCAGCGCCAGCGCTCCCGCATGATGTCGTCCCGTCGCTGACGCACCGCCGCATGTCTCGAAGGAGTACCCGATGAGCACCGTCCTGATCACCGGCGCCGCGCGCGGCCTCGGTCTCGACTTCGTGAAGCAGTACGCCGCCAAGGGCTGGAAGGTTCACGCCTGTGCCCGCTCGCCCGAGTCGTTGAAGGAGGTCGCGGGCGACATCCATCTCCACAAGCTCGAAGTCACCGACTACGGGGCCGTCAAGGCGCTGGCGTCGGAGCTGAAGGGCGAGGCGATCGACGTGCTGGTCTGCAATGCCGGCGTCTCGGGCAGCGAGGCGGGAGAACTCGGCCGCATCGACCCCAAGGTGTGGCGCGACACGTTCGAAGTGAATGCTTTGGCGCCGCTGATGATGGCCGAGGCCTTCGTCGAGCAGGTGGCGGCCTCGAAGGATCGCAAGCTGATCGCGATTTCCAGCCGCCTGGGCAGCATCACGCACAATGACGGCGCACGTTACGCCTATCGCGCCAGCAAGACGGCGCTCAACATGGAATGGCAGAGCCTGTCGAAGGACACGGCCGCCAAGGGCCTGATCTGCGTCGTGCTGCATCCGGGTTGGGTGCAGACCGACATGGGCGGCAAGGCCGCGACGCTCACCATCGCCCAGAGCGTGCCTTCGATGGTGAAAGTGATCGACGGGCTGAAGCCCGCCGACAATGGCCGTTTCCTCAACTACGACGGCACCGAGCTTCCCTGGTAGCCATGCTGCTCAACGAGGAACAGACGCTCATCCGCGACACCGCCCGCGCCTTCGCGCAGGAGCAGGTGCTGCCGCATGTGCGGGCGTGGGAAGCCGCCGGCGAGATTCCCCGGTCGCTGCTGGCCGAAATGGGCCGTCTCGGCTTCATGGGCATGACGGTTCCTCCGGAGTGGGGCGGCGCCGGCGCCGACATGGTGTCCTACGTGCTGGCGCTGGAGGAGATCGCGGCCGCGGACGGCGGTCTGTCGACGGTGATGAGCGTCAATAACTCGCCCGACTGCGCCGCGCTGCTGGCCTACGGGTCGGACGAGCAGAAGGAGAGGTGGCTGAAGCCGCTCGCGCGCGGCGAGATGCTGGGCGCCTTCTGCCTGACCGAGCCGCATGCGGGTTCCGACGCCTCGAACCTCAAGACACGCGCCGAACGGCGGGGTAACGGCTGGGTGTTGAACGGCGTGAAGCAGTTCATCACCTCGGGCCGCAGCGCCGACATGGCGCTGGTCTTCGCGGTCACCGATCCTTCGTCGGCCAAGCGCGGCATTTCCTGCTTCATCGTGCCGACCGACACGCCGGGCTACCGGGTCGCCTCGGTCGAGAAGAAGCTCGGCCAGAAGTCGTCCGACACCTGCCAGATCGCGTTCGAGGACTGTGCCGTCGGCGCCGACGCCATGCTCGGGGCCGAGGGCGAGGGCTATCGGGTGGCGTTGGCCAATCTTTCGGTCGGACGCATCGGCATTGCCGCGCAGTCGGTGGGCATGGCGCGGGCAGCCTTCGAGGCGGCGCGCAGCTACGCGCAGGAGCGCGAGGCGTTCGGGACCAAGATCGCCAACCATCAGGCGGTGCTGTTCCGGCTCGCCGACATGGCGACCAAGGTGACGGTCGCCCGGCAGATGGTGCTGCACGCGGCAACCTTGCGCGACGCCGGTCAGCCATGCCTCACCGAGGCCGCAATGGCGAAGCTATATGCCTCCGAAATGGCCGAGGAAGTCTGCTCGGCCGCAATTCAGATCCATGGCGGTTACGGGTACGTTTCCGACTATCTGGTGGAGAAGATCTGGAGGGACGTCCGCGTCTGCCAGATCTACGAGGGCACCAGCGACGTGCAGCGTATCCTGATCGGCCGTGGGCTGGCAGCCTTGTAGGCCCGCCTTTCGCTTGTTCCCGGGCACGCCGCGTGCGAACATCATGTGGTGTGAAGGCCGCAAAAGCGGTCCGGGGAGCTTGGGGGAGCCGGGCGACGGATGGTCGGTCGTGCGCCGTAACTTTATGAAGCTGATTGCACTCGCCGCAGCCCTGCTGTCGGTGACCGGAGTTGCTGTCGCCCAGGACACCAAGGCGGGCCCCAAGAACGTGGCCGCACCGTCGACCACGCGTGTCATCCAGATGCAGACGGCCTTCAGTCCGGTCCTGCCGGGGTCTGGCGAAGGGGTGCGGGTCTTTACCCGATCCGTGAAGCACATGACGGCCGGTGCCGTTGCCATAAAGATTCTGGAGCCGGGCCGTGTGGCGCCGACGGCCGACATGCTGGACGCCATCGTCGCCGGCGACCTCGAGGCCGCGTTTACGTGGTCAGGCTATGCCGCCAACAAGGCGCCGGTCTTCAATATCTTCGGCACCGTGCCGTTCGGTCTCGGCCCGGAGGACATGGCCTCCTGGATGCTCGAGGGTGACGGTTCCCGCATCCACCGCGAGGCCTACGACAAACTGGGCGTGGCCGGCATCCCCTGCGGCATCCAGGGCCCCAAGGGGGGCGGCTGGTTCCGCGGCGAGGTGAACACCGTGGCCGATTTCAAAGGCTTGCGGCTGCGCTACGGCAAGCTGGCGGCCGAGGTGATCGCGCGACTGGGCGCGGTTGCCGTGCCGCTGCCGCCGGGCGAGTTCTTCTACAAGCTGCAGCAGGGCAACGTGGATGGCGGCGAGATGTCGACGCCGGCCATGGATGCGGCCCTGGGCTTCGACAAGCTCGGTCTTCCCTACTATCTGCCGGGCTGGCAGCAGCCCTCGGCCGTGCTCGACTTCCTGATGCGCAAGGACAAGTGGGCGGCGCTGCCGGCCTCGCTGCGGGCGCAGATACAGACCGCGTGCCAGGCGAATATCGCCTGGATGCTCAGCCGCTCGCCCAACGTGCAGGGCGTGGCGCTGGAGAAGCTGAAGGCGTCCGGCATCGAGGTCCGCGAATGGTCGCCCGACGTTCTGGCCGCCTTTCGCAAGAACAGCGAGATCGTGGTGAAGGATCTGGCCGAGCGCGACGCCGACTTCGCGGCGGCGCTGGCCAATCAAAAGGCTTTCATCGCGCAGGGAGCGCACTGGCGCGCCCTCTCTCGCCTGCCGTAACCGGCGGCTTGCACGCGGTCCCCGGTCCGGGCAGTTTCGCCCTGACATGACCGTACTTTCCTCCCAGATCGACACCCGTTCCGACACCTTCAAGCGCAACGCCGAAGCGATGCGGGCGCAGGTCGAGGATTTGCGCCGCCGCACCGACGCGGTCCGTCTCGGCGGCGGTGAGGAATCGCGCAAACGCCATGTCTCCCGCGGCAAGCTGCTGCCCCGCGAGCGCGTGCGGGCGCTGCTCGATCCGGGTTCGCCCTTCCTCGAACTGTCGCCGCTGGCCGCGCTCGACATGTACGACAACGAGGCGCCGGGCTCGGGCGTGATCACCGGCATCGGCCGTGTGAGCGGCGTCGAATGCGTGATCGTCTGCAACGACGCCACCGTGAAGGGCGGCACCTACTATCCGATGACGGTGAAGAAGCATCTCCGCGCCCAGGAAGTGGCGATGGAGAACCGGCTTCCCTGCGTCTATCTCGTGGATTCCGGCGGCGCCAACCTGCCGCAATGGCCCGAGGTGTTTCCCGACAAGCACCATTTCGGCCGCATCTTCTACAACCAGGCCAACATGTCGGCCCAGGGCATCCCGCAGGTCGCGGTGGTCATGGGCTCGTGCACCGCGGGCGGCGCCTACGTGCCGGCGATGAGCGACGAGACGGTGATCGTGCGCAAGCAGGGCACGATCTTCCTCGCCGGCCCGCCGCTGGTGAAGGCCGCGATCGGCGAGGTGGTGAGCGCCGAGGACCTGGGCGGCGCCGACGTCCACGCCCGCACCTCGGGCGTCGCCGACCACTATGCCCAGAACGACAGCCATGCACTGGGCATCGCGCGACGCATCGTGGCCAACCTCAACTGGAAAAAGTCTCCGTCGGCGTCGCTGCTGCCGCCGCGCGACCCGAACTACGCCGCCGAGGAACTGTACGGCGTGGTGCCGATGGACACCCGCACGCCCTACGACATCCGCGAGATCATCGCGCGGCTGGTCGACGGCAGCGAGCTCGACGAGTTCAAGCACCTCTACGGCACGACCATCGTCACCGGCTTCGCCCGCATCTGGGGCTATCCGGTCGGCATCGTCGCCAACAACGGCATCCTGTTCAACGAATCGGCGCTGAAGGCGGCGCACTTCATCGAACTGTGCGGCCAGCGCGGCATCCCGCTGCTGTTCCTGCAGAACATCACCGGCTTCATGGTCGGCAAGAAGTACGAGGCGGGCGGCATCGCGCGCGACGGCGCCAAGATGGTGACCGCGGTCTCGACCGTGAATGTCCCGAAGTTCACCGTGATCGTCGGCGGCAGCTATGGCGCCGGCAACTACGGCATGTGCGGCCGCGCCTACAGCCCGCGCATGCTGTGGATGTGGCCCAACGCGCGCATCAGCGTGATGGGCGGCGAGCAGGCCGCCTCGGTGTTGTCCACCATCAAGCGCGACGGCATGGAAGCCGCTGGGCGGGAATGGA
>CAIYWM010000018.1 GCA_903929895.1 uncultured Alphaproteobacteria bacterium | reverse complement strand
CGACGACGGGCCCCGCCGGCGCGGCAGGCGCCGTCCCGGCGCGCTTCACCGGCTTCTTGACCTCGACCGTCACCGCGCGCGTACGCCCGTGCGAAAACTTCTGGCGCACCTGCGTCGCGTCTGCCTTCGACGCCGCACTCGTGCGCGTGGTCGAGAGGGTCAGCGGCTTGGTCGTCTTGTTCTGTTCGTTCTGTTCCGTCATGTCGGCTGTTGTCCTTGGTCCGCTCCGGCCCGTCAACCGGCGCCGTTCAGCCGGAAGCCGCGCCAGCGCGCCGCTCCGACAGAAATTCGTTCAATGAAGGCCCCGCCCGCATCATCGCGCGCGATCGCCACGTAAACCGCCTGTTCGCGGCCGAAAATTCCGCCAAGCGCGGCCGCATCGCCCAGCCGCTCGAGCGGCAGGCCGGTGGCCCGCAGCTTCTGCAATCCATCGCCATCGGCCTCATCGGCCACGACGAGCAATCCCACTTGATGACGGCCGATCATCTGCTCGACCTTCACATAGCCCGCAACGGCGCGCCCCGCCCGCCGCGCCCGGCCGAGATCGGCCAAGGCCCGCTCGAGCAGAAGGTGCTCGACCCGGTCCACCAACTCGGCCGACGCCTTGACCGGCGCCCGCGCTGCCCTGGAGAACAGCTTCTTCTCCACGGCTTTTTCGAGCGCGGCCCGCTCGGCCCGCACCCACATGCCCCGCCCCGGGAGCCGTCGCGCCAGATCGGGCACGACATCGCCTTCCGGCCCGACGACGAACCGGATCATCTGCTCCGGCGCGCCTTCCACGCCGGTCGCGATGCAGGTGCGCATCGGGCCGGCGGGGGGTGCCGAGAGATGGGGTTCCGTCATGTCGAAGGCAAGGTCCAAGGGCGTCGTCTCCGTCAGGCCTTGGCCGCTTCGTCGGCCGGTGCGGCCTCGTCGGCGAACCAGTGCTCGCGCGCCTTCATGATGATGGCGTTGGCGGCATCGTTATCCATGGTGCTCTCGCCCACGATCTCGCGCAGCTCGTCGGAGGCCAGGTCGGCCAGGTCGTCGAGCGTCTTCACGCCCGCCTCGCCCAGCGCCACCACCATCGGCAGGGTCAGGCCCTCGGCGTTGGCCACGTCCTCGGCAACGCCCAACGAGGCCAGACGCTCGGCCAGTTCGGCGTCGCGCTTCTCGAGATATTCGCGGCCGCGCCGCTGCAGCTCGGTGGCGATCTCCTCGTCGAAGCCCTCGACCGTGGCCAGGTCCTCGACCGCGGCGTCCGAGACATCCTCGACCGAGGCATAGCCTTCGGCGACCAGCAGATGGGCGATCACGTCATCGACGTCGAGCGTGGCCTTGAAGAGCTCGGTGCGCTCGCGCGTGTCCTTCTGACGGCGCTCGCTCTCCTCGGTCTCGGTCATGATGTCGATTTCCCAGCCGGTGAGCTGGGAGGCGAGCTTCACGTTCTGGCCGCGGCGGCCGATCGCCAGGCTGAGCTGGTCGTCGGGGACCACCACCTCGGTCTTGTTCTTCTCCTCGTCCATCAACACCTTGCTGACCTCGGCCGGGGCCAGCGCGTTGACGATGAAGTTGGCCGTGTCGTTCGACCACGGGATGATGTCGACCTTCTCGCCCTGCAGCTCCTGCACGACGGCCTGCACGCGGCTGCCGCGCATGCCGACGCAGGCGCCGATCGGGTCGATCGAGCTGTCGTGGCTCAGCACCGCGATCTTGGCGCGGCTGCCGGGATCGCGGGCCACCGCCTTGATCTCGATGATGTTGTCGTAGATCTCGGGCACTTCCTGCGTGAACAGCTTGGCCATGAACTGGGGATGGCTGCGCGACAGGAAGATCTGCGGGCCGCGCGGCTCCTCGCGCACGTCGAAGATGTAGGCGCGCACGCGGTCGTTCACGCGCAGGCTCTCGCGCGGGATCGTCTCGTCGCGGCGGATCACGCCCTCGGCGCGCTGCAGGTCGACGGTGATGTTGCCGTAGTCGACGCGCTTGACCACGCCCGACACGATCTCGCCGATGCGGTCCTTGAATTCCTCGTACTGGCGCTTGCGCTCGCTCTCACGCATGCGCTGCGTGATGACCTGCTTGGCGGTCTGGGCGGCAACGCGGCCGAAGTCGATCGGCGGCAGCTCGTCGGTCAGGAAGTCGCCGACCTGGGCCTCGGGATTGCGCCGCTGGGCGTCGACCACCGATACCTGGGTGTTCTCGTTCTCGATCACGTCCGAGACCTGCATGTAGCGCAGCAGCTTGATCTCACCGGTCTTGCGATCGATCTCGGCGCGGATGTCGTGCTCCAGCCCGTACTTCGCGCGGCCGGACTTCTGGATGGCCTGCTCCATCGCCTCGAGCACTTCCTCGCGCTCGATGCCCTTTTCGCGGGCGACCATGTCGGCCACCTGCAGCATTTCGAGGCGCGGGATATCGGCTGTCGTCGCCATGTCTCTTCCCTCTTCCTTAAGCTTTAGCCAGTCCGTTCAGTGGGTCTGCCCGGCCGCGCCTTCGGCGGCCAGACGATGTTCTTCGATCAGGCGGTCGGTCAGTTCGAGCTTGGCGCGGGTCACGGCGTCGAGCGGCACCGCGGCCTCCTTGCCGTCGTCGAGGCGCAGCCGCACGAGATTATCCTCCAGCCCGAGCAGCGTTCCCTTGAAGCGACGCCGTCCCTCCACCGGAAGCGCGGTCTCGAGCCGGGCGATGTGACCCGCCCAGCGCACGTAATCCTTGGGGCGGGTAAGCGGCCGGTCGATGCCGGGCGAGCTCACTTCCAGCGTGTAAGCCTCGGTGATCGGGTCCTCGACGTCCAGAACGGCCGAGACGGCGCGCGACACGGTCGCGCAATCCTCGACGTCCAGGCTCCGTCCATCGGCGGGCTCGATCATGATCTGCAGGGTCCCGCCCTTGCTCAGGGCGACGCGAACCAGCTCGAAGCCCATGCCGACGATCGTCGGGGCAACGATGTCTTCGATTCGACGCAGCAGATCGGTCACGCGGGCGATACTTCTCGACGGTTGGGGGTGGTGGGAATGGGCCAAATGAAAAGAGCGGGTTTGCGGCCCACTCTTTTTCTTTGGTTCATCCCGTGAACCCGATGAGGATGGCGCGGATATAGGCTCCTGCCCGGCAACTGGCAAGGGATTCCAGCATGCTCTATGGGGAGACCTGAGCGACCCTCTATATATAGTAGATGTTGTCGAATTCGTCCTTAGCGGCTGAACGAAAGGTCCCTCACTTCGTTCGGGATGACACCGTTCTTGCGCCGGGCGCACGACGCAACTTCAAAAAGGCTGTCATTCCGAACGAAGTGAGGGACCCTTGATGCCTCTGCGATAGCTCCGGCTGGGGAGGTCAGCGCCGTCTCAGCCGAAGGAAGACCGGCTTGTGGCCGGCCAGCATCTTCTGTTCGTAGCGGGTGGGCGGCCAGTCGGCGGGGCGGCCGCGCCAGTCGGCGGGGCTCTCGGCCAGCCACTCGAAGTCTGCATGTCGGCAGGCATGCTCGACCATCCAGGGCAGGTAGCTCGGATCGTCGGTGGCGAGGCGCAGCTCGGCGCCTTGCTTCATCAACCGGGCCAGCACGTCGAGGTTGGAACGCTGCACGAAGCGGCGCTTGTGGTGGCGGGTCTTGGGCCAGGGGTCGGGGAACAGCACGAAGGCGCGCGACAGGCACCGCGGCGGCAGGGCCTGCATCACGAAGCGGGCATCGTCGGTGAACAGCCGGATATTCGACACGCCGGTCCGCTCGATATGCGCCAGGCACTTGGCGACGCCGTTGATATAGGGCTCGCAGCCGATCAGGCCGACGTTCGGATGCTGTTCGGCCTGCCAGACGAGATGCTCGCCGGCGCCGAAGCCCACTTCCAGCCACACGCCATCGGCCGGCAGCGTGCCGCCGAAAGCCTGCGCGAGATCGATCTTCGCGGCGCTTTCGGCGACCTCGTTGTCGGGCGTGACGATGGGTTCGGCGGGCAGGGCGACTTCGAGGCGAGGCAGCAGCGTATCGAGCAGCGACTGCTGCCCGGCCCGCAGTTTCTTGCCCCGTCGACGGCCATGCAGCGTGCGTCGGCGGGCTTCTTCCATGATGCTTCCGGGCCGATCCCTACATGATCACGTCGATGAGGTACGGACCCTTGTGCGCCATGGCATAGGTGAGCTGCTTGGTGAGCTCGTCCAGGTTGGTCGCCTTGCCGCTCGCCACGCCCATGCCCTTCGCCAGATCGGTGAACTGCAGGGTCGGCCGGTCGAGGGTCAGCATGTCGATGGCGCGCGGGCCGGGATTGGCGGCGCCGACATCGGCCAGCTGGCTGTAGAGGATGTTGTAGGAGCGGTTCGAGAAGATCATGACGCAGACGTCGAGATTCTCGCGCGCCATCGTCCACAGCGACTGGATCGTGTACATCGCCGAGCCGTCGCCGATCATGCAGATGACCTTGCGGTCCGGGCAGGCCACGGCCGCGCCGACGGCAACGGGACCGCCGAAGCCGATCGAGCCGCCCATGTTGTTCAGCCAGTCGTGCGGCGGCGCGCCGGCGCTGAACGGGAAGAAGCCACGGCCCGTGGTGACCGATTCGTCGACCACGATGGCGCCTTCCGGCATCGTGGCGCCCAGCGCCTGGCCGAGGCCGTCGAGCGTGAACTTGCCGGTCGGACGCTCCGGCCGGCTCGGCTGGGCGATGCCCTCCGGCTTCACGTTCATCGCATCGAGTTCCATCGCCAGCGCCTCGAGCGAGCCGATCGGATCGCCCTCGACCGGGCAGAGCGTGGAGATCTCGCAATCGTCCGGCGACAGGACCGACGGCTTGCCGGGATAGGCGAAGAAGGCGAACGGCGCCTTGGCGCCGCACAGGACCATCTGCTTGGTGCCCTTGAGCTGGGCCAGCGCATTCTCGACCACGAAGTGCAGGCGCAGGACCGGAATGCGGCCGGCGCCACGCTCGATGCGTGCCGTGCCACCGGCGCCCTGGACCTTGCAGCCGGTCTTGGCGGCGATCTTGCCAGCGAGTTCGAGGCCCCGCGCGCGCAGCGCCCGGCCGCCGATGAACAGCATGGAGTTCGGCTTCTTCAGCGCCTTGGCGGCGGCAACGACCGCCTCCTTGCTGGGCTTCTCCGCCGCCGGCGCCGCCGGCGTGTCGGCCACGCCCTCGGCTTCGCCCCATGCGGTGTCGGCCGGCAGGATCAGCGTCGCGATCTGGCCCGGCGCCACGTTGGCGGCCTGGATCGCCAGCGCGCCGTCGCCCGCCACCGTCTTGGAGGTCGGCGAGGTCTTCACCCAATGAGAGAAGGGACGCGCGATGCCTTCGATGTCGGCGGTGAGCGGCGTGTCGTACTTGATGTGATAGAGCGCGTGCTCGCCCACGATGTTGACGACACCCGAGCCCGCCTTCTTGGCGTTGTGCAGGTTGGCCGCCGCATTGGCGAGACCGGGACCCAGATGCAGCAGGGTCGAGGCCGGCTTGTCGGTCATGCGGTAGTAGCCATCGGCCGCACCGGAGCAGACGCCCTCGAACAGGCCGAGCACGCAGCGCATGCCCTCGACGCGATCCAGCGCGCCGACGAAGTGCATCTCCGAGGTGCCGGGGTTGGCGAAACAGACCTCGACGCCGCCCTTCACCAAGGTGCGGACCAGACTTTCAGCTCCGTTCATCGACTCCCCCAAAACCCGAAATAATGAATCGGCCGGCACCCTAGGCCAGTCGCACCGTTTACCCAAGCCTTCGCGAACGAAGGAGAATTCCGTCAATCGAACGTTCTTGCTTTATTCTCAGCGTTCTATCGGCTACATTTGAAGCATTATTTGAATTCTTTGGTACGAAAGACTTTCCCATGAGCCATTCGGAGCCTTCCGACAGCTCGGCCGACGCAATTTTCG
>CAIYWM010000017.1 GCA_903929895.1 uncultured Alphaproteobacteria bacterium | reverse complement strand
TCTTGGCAACCGCAGCCATGCCGTCGACGTCCTGGACCTCGAAGGTCTGCGAGCCGGGCGCCTCGAGATAGAGGACCTTGGTGTTCGACCGCATCAGCTTGGCGATACCCTCGGCGCCGATCATCGGGTCGAAGTAGGTGGTCTCGACGCCGAAGCCCTTCAGCGTCGTGTTGGCGAAGCGGCGGGCCGGACCGTAGGCATTGTCGGTCACCAGCATGTGGTCGCCGGTCTTGAGGAAGCCCACGATGGCGCCGGTGACGGCAGCCAGGCCCGACTGCACGGCAATGGAGCGGTGCGCGCCCTCGATGGCGGCAACGGCGTCTTCCAGCGCCTTCTGCGTCGGCGTGCCGTTGCGGCCGTAGCCGAAGCCCTCGAACGGAATCCGGTTCTCGAACTTGTCCATCGTCGGCGAGAGGATCGTCGACGCGTGATAGACGGGCGGATTGACGATGCCGAAGTTGTTGTCCGGGTCGCGGCCGGAGACGGCCAAGACGGTGTCGGGGCGGGTATAGGTTTTCTTGGAGGTCATGACTCAACTATGGCAAGGCGTTGAAGGGAGATCAGGGGCCGGTGACGATGGGCGTGTCGGCGCGGCCGCCCCATTCGGTCCAGGAGCCGTCATAGACCGCGGCTTCGGGCGCGCCGGTCAGATAGAGGCCGAGCGCGATGACGCAGGCGGTGACGCCGGAACCGCAGCTCGCTGTCACCTTCTTCGACGGATCGATGCCGGAGGCGGCGATGCGGGCAGCCAGCTTGTCGGCCGGCAGCATCGTCCCGTTCGCCGGATCGAGCAGCTCGTTGTACGGCAGGTTGAAGGCGCCCGGCATGTGGCCGCCGCGCAGGCCGGCGCGCGGTTCCGGCGCCTCGCCACGGAAGCGAGCGGCGGCGCGGGCGTCGACGATCTGCTCGCGCTTGCTTTCGATCAGGCCCAGCACGTCGTCCACCGAGCGGACCAGCGAATTGTTCAGGCGCGATGTGAAGTGGCGCTCGCGCGGCGGCGTCGGATCGTCGGTGACGGGCCGGCCCTCGCTCATCCACTTCGGCAGGCCTCCGTTGAGGACCGATACATCCTTGTAGCCCATCGCGCGGAACATCCACCACACGCGGCACGCGCCGGTCATCGGCGTGGTGTCGTAGATCACGATCTTGTTGCCGTCGCCCAGTCCCAGCTTGCGGACGCGGGCGGAGAACTTTTCCGGCGGCGGCAGCATGTGCGGCAGCGGGCTGGTCGTGTCGGCGATCTCATCGATGTCGAAGAACACGGCGCCCGGAATGTGCTGATTCACGAACTCGGCCTTGGGATCGCGCTTCTGCGCCGGCAGGTAGAACGAACCGTCAACGACGCGCACGTCCGGCGCATCGAGGCGGGCGGCGAGCCAGTCTGTGCTGACGAGGGCGTCGGGCCTTGCGTAGTCCATCGTGTTTTCTCCTAGGCCAGCGCGATGATGAAGCGCCGGTTCATCTTTCCCTTGTTCTCGATCTGGATGCATTCGACGCGGCCGATCTCGCCGCTGCGGGCGACGTGCGTGCCGCCGCAGGCCTGCAGGTCGACGCCTTCGATCGACAGGAGTCGGACGCGGCCCGCACCCATCGGCGGCCGCACGCTCATCGTCTTCACGAGCTCGGGGCGTGACGTCAGCTCCTCGTCGGTGACCCATTGCTGCGTCACCGGACGGTCGAGCGCGATCAGCTTGTTGACCTCCTCGGTCACCCATTCCTTGGTCGGGATCTCGCCCTCGAGGTTGAAGTCGAGCCGGCTCTTGTCGGCACCGACCTGGCCGCCGGTGACGTTGCCCTTGATGACGGCCGACATCACGTGCAGCGCCGTGTGCATGCGCATGTGCAGGTGCCGGCGCTCCCAGTCGAGCACCGTATGGATCTTCGTCCCGACCTCGGGGCGCGGCGCGTCGGGCGCCAGCACGTGCAGCACGTCGCCCCCTTCGGCCTTCACCGAATCGACGATCCGGGCCTCGCCGCCGTCCCAACGCAGCAGGCCGGTGTCGCCGGGTTGCCCGCCGCCGGTGGGATAGAAGATCGAGCGGTCCAGACGCACACCGCGCTCCTCGACGGCGGTTACGGTGGCGTCGGCTTCCTTGATGTAGGCGTCCTGCCTGAAGAGTTCTTCGACCATGATCGGGATTTAGGCTTTCGCCAGACGCGCCGCAACTTCTTCGCCCGTGGGCATGGCAGGGGCAGCGCCAAGTCGTTCGACGGAGCACGAGGCGGCGACGCTGGCGAAGCGAGCGGCCTCCAGCGGTGTGAGGCCCCCGGCGAGGCGCGAGGCGAGGGCGCCCACGAAACAGTCGCCGGCGCCGGTCGTGTCGACGACGTTGGTCTGGAAAGCGGGAATGGCCTCGACGCCGGTTGCGGTCACCACGACGGCGCCCCGTGCGCCCAGCGTCGCGACCACCGCGCGTGCGCCGCGCCCGCGAAGCACGTTGCAGGCGGCGACGACAGCCTCTTGCGGGCTGGAGGCTTCGAGCTTCATGCCGGTTGCCTGGGAAAGCTCGATCTCGTTCAGCACCGCGACGTCGACCGACTTCAGCAGCCCCGCCGAATGCTCGGCGAACGGCGCCATGTTGAGCACGGTCCGCGCGCCGGCCGCATGGGCGCGCGCAAGGATCTCATGTGTGGCCGCGAGCGGCGTCTCGAATTGCGCCACCCACACTTCGTCGGCGCGTGGTTCGTCTTGCAGCATCGAGGCGTCGAAGTTCATGTTGGCGCCGGAGGCGACAGTGATCGAGTTGTCGCCCTCGGCAACCTGGATCAGCGCCACACCGGTGGCCGGCCCGTCGACCTCGGTCACGCCCGTGCTGTCGACATCGTTGTCGGCCAGGAAACCGCGCAGGCTGTTGGCGAAGGCGTCGTTGCCGACCGCGCCGACCATTGCGGTGGGCGTGCCGAGGCGGGCCGAGGCGATCGCCTGGTTGAGGCCCTTGCCGCCCGGCAGGAACGAGACCTCGGCCCCCAGGATCGTCTCGCCGGGTGCCGGCCGTCGCGCGCTCTGCACGACGACATCCATGTTGAGGCTACCGCAGACGACGACCCGGCTCATCGGGGTGAGCTCACTTCATCCAGCGCGGCAGCGGCAGGTTCTTCTCGCGCAGGAACGCCGGATTGAAGAGCTTGGACTGGTAGCGGCTGCCGCCGTCGCAGAGGATTGTGACGATGGTCTTGCCCGGTCCCAGCTCTCGCGCGAGCCGCATGGCGCCCACGACGTTGATCGCCGACGAGCCACCCAGCACCAGGCCTTCATGCTCGATCAGGTCGTACAGGACGGGCAGGGCTTCCTCGTCGGTGATCTGGTAGGCCATGTCGATCGGCGTGCCTTCCAGATTGGCGGTTACGCGGCCCTGGCCGATGCCTTCCGTGACCGAGTTTCCCTCGGCCTTGAGTTCACCCTTTGCGAACCAGTTGAACAGCGCCGAGCCCATGGGATCGCTGAGCGCGATCTTGATCTCCGGGTTGCGCTCCTTCAGGGCCCGCGCCACGCCGGCCAGGGTCCCGCCGCTGCCGACCGAACAGGTGAAGCCATCGACCTTGCCGTCCGTCTGGTCCCAGATTTCCGGCCCGGTCGTCCGGTAATGTCCTTCCCGGTTGGCGGTATTGTCGAACTGGTTGGCCCAGATCGCGCCGTTCGGCTCCTTGGCCGCCAGCTCGTCGGCCAAGGAGCCGGAGAAGCGGACATAGTTGTTCGGATTGGAATAGGGCGCGGCCGGGACGAGGCGCAGGTCGGCGCCGCACAGGCGCAGCATGTCCTTCTT
>CAIYWM010000016.1 GCA_903929895.1 uncultured Alphaproteobacteria bacterium | reverse complement strand
CTGTGGGAGGCGCAGTTCGGCGACTTCGCCAACGGCGCGCAGGTCATCATCGACCAGTTCATCTGCTCGGGTGAGAGCAAGTGGCTGCGCATGTCGGGCCTGGTGATGCTGCTGCCGCACGGCTACGAGGGCCAGGGCCCGGAGCACAGCTCCGCACGCCTCGAGCGCTACCTGCAGCTCTCCGCCGAGGACAACTGGCAGGTCGTCAATCCGACCACGCCGGCCAACTACTTCCATGCGCTGCGCCGGCAGATGCGCCGCACCTTCCGCAAGCCTCTGGTGGTGATGACGCCGAAGTCGCTGCTGCGTCACAAGGATTGCGTGTCGACCCTGGCCGATTTCGGGCCGGGCAGCTCGTTCCGCCGCATCCTCGTCGAGACCGACCAGCTGGTCGACGGCCCCAATGTGCGTCGCGTCGTGCTGTGCTCGGGCAAGGTCTACTTCGACCTGGTCGCCGAGCGTCGCAAGCGCAAGATCGACGACATCGCCATCCTGCGCATTGAGCAGCTCTATCCGTTCCCGTTCACTCGGTTGGGCGTGCGGCTCGCGCAGTATCCGAACGCCGAGGTCGTCTGGTGCCAGGAGGAGCCCGAGAATATGGGTGCCTGGCACTTCGTCGACCGTCGCATCGAACGCGCGCTCGCGAACATCGATGCCAAGGCCAAGCGGCCGCTCTATGTCGGCCGCGCCGAAGCAGCGTCGCCCGCCACCGGGTCGGCGCGGACGCATCTCAAGGAACAGGCCGATCTGGTCGACCGCGCTCTTACCGTTGGTTGAGTGCGGGTAGGGAAGAGGAATTGTAGTCATGGCCGTCGAGATCAAGGTTCCGGCTCTGGGTGAATCGGTCACCGAGGCAACCGTCGCCAAGTGGCTGGTGAAGGCCGGCGACACGGTCGCCGTCGACCAGCCCCTGTGCGAGCTCGAAACCGACAAGGTCACCGTCGAGGTGAATGCCAGCGTCGCCGGCACGATTGCCGGTCTCGCGGTGGAGGAAGGCGCGTCCGTCCAGGTCGGCGGCGTGCTCTGTCACATCGAGGCGGGAGCCGCCGGTGCGGCCGCGCCGAAGGCTGCTGCCCCGGCCGCGCCCAAGCCGGCTCCGGCACCTGCCGCCGCTCCGGCGCCCGCCGCGGCCGCTGCGCCGTCGGGCGCCAATCTCGCCGCCTCAGGTCCTGCCGCGCGCAAGCTCGCCGAGGAGAAGGGTGTGCCTGCCGCCGCCATCCAGCCGACCGGCAAGGACGGCCGCGCCACCAAGGAAGACGTGCTGGCCGCGATCTCGTCGATCTCCGCGGCCCCGGCGCCCGCCGCGAAGCCCGCGGTGCCGGCTGGCCCACGCCCGAAGGCCGACCGCGAGGAGCGGGTGAAGATGACGCGCCTGCGGCGCACCATCGCCAACCGCCTCAAGGAGGCGCAGAACACCGCTGCCATGCTCACCACCTTCAACGAGGTGGACATGACCGCGGTCATGTCCCTGCGCGAGCGGCTGAAGGACGATTTCGAGAAGAAGCATGGCGCGCGGCTGGGCTTCATGTCGTTCTTCGTGAAGGCCTGCATCGCGGGGCTCAGGGAGCTGCCGGCGGTCAATGCCGAGATCGAGGGCGAGGAGATCGTCTACAAGAACTACTACGACATCGGTGTTGCCGTCGGCTCGCCGCAGGGGCTGGTCGTGCCGGTGCTGCGCGACGCCGACGCGCTGGACTTCGCGGGTATCGAGAAGGGCATCGGCGATCTCGGCCGCAAGGCGCGCGACGGCAAGCTGTCGATCGCCGACCTGACCGGCGGTACCTTCACGATCTCCAACGGCGGCGTCTACGGCTCGCTGATGTCGACGCCGATCCTCAATCCGCCGCAGTCGGCCATCCTCGGCATGCACAAGATCCAGCAGCGGCCCATGATCGTCGGCGGCGAGATCAAGGCGCGTCCGATGATGTATCTCGCATTGTCCTACGACCATCGCATCATCGACGGCCGCGAGGCCGTGCTGTTCCTGGTCAAGGTCAAGGAATGCATCGAGGATCCCGAGCG
>CAIYWM010000015.1 GCA_903929895.1 uncultured Alphaproteobacteria bacterium | reverse complement strand
TTTGGTGCCCATATAGGCAAGGTCGCAGCCCAAGGCCTGGGCAGCGGCGACGGCGTGACCGTCGGCCATGCCGCCCGCCATCACGACGATCCCGTCCCAGAACGCCCGCACCGCCCGCACGAAGGCGAAGGGATTGGCCCAGCCGGTCTGGCCGCCGGCGCCGGCCGTCAGCAGCACCAGCCCGTCGACGCCCGCCGCCACCGCCTTCTCGGCATGGCGCACCGACGCCACATCGGCCAGCACGAGGCAGCCCGCGTCCTTCAAAGGCTTCATCACCGGCTCGGGCGAGCCGACCGACGTGATCACGATCTCGGCCTTGTGGCGCAGCACGGTGGCGAGGTCCTCGGGCACGCGCGGGTTGGAGCGATGCACGATCAGATTGGGACACCAGGGCGCGGGCGCACGCCCCTCGGTATCCGCGGCGCGCTTGGCGTCATCTGCCATGCCGGCCAGCCAGGCGTCGAGTTCCTCGACGGTGCGGCAGTTGGCGGTCGGGAACGAGCCCACGACGCCGGCGCGGCAGGCCGCCGTCACGAGGGCGAGGCCCGAGACCAGGAACATGGGGGCCGCGATCAGCGGCAGGCGGAGGCGGTCGCGCAGGGAGGCAGGCAAGGACATGGCGCGAGCTTAGCTCAGCGCGCGGCGGCATCGAAGGTCACCGCCGCAAGATCGCGGTCGGACCGCCCCGCACAGCGGGACGGTCCGGAAGTCGCGGATGTCAGGCCGCGGCCGACAGGCCTTCCTTTTCGAGCACGCGCTGCACGGCCGGACGGGCCTTCATGCGCTCGTAGTGGGCGGCGACGTTCTTGGGCAGCGGCATCTTCATGCGCGCGGCCGCCCAGAAGGAGACATAGAAGAGCGCGGCATCCGCCACCGAGAACTTGCCGGCCAGGTACTCCTTGCCTTCGAGTGCCTTGTCCATCAGCGCCAGGCCCTTCTCCATGATCTCCTTGCCGCGCGCCTTGACCTTGTCGTGGTCGGCTTCGGTCGGCGCGTAGTTGCCCGGACGGAACATGCGGCTGAAGCCCTGCATGTGCATGGTCGACACTGCATAATCCATCGCCTCCAGCGCGCGCGCCTCGGCGTCGGCATCGGAGGGCAGCAGGCCCGCCTCGGGATTCTTGCGGGCGAGCCACACGGCGATCGCGGGGAACTCGGTCAGCACGGAACCGTCGTCGCGCTGCAGGGTCGGCACCTTCGACTTCGGATTGAGCGCCACGAAGTCCGGCCCGTACTGCTCCTGCTTGGCGCCGTCGACCTTGTGCACGTCGTAGGGCTTGCCGATCTCCTCCAGCAGAACGTGAATGCCGATCGAGCAGGCGCCGGGCATGTAATAGAGCTTCATGATTCTCTTCCTAAAGCAGGTGTGTGGTGGGGACGGTTCACGCTAGCATCGCGCCCCTATAGGGGGAAACGACAATGGCAAACAACGGGGCAGTCAACGGCCTGCGCGCACTCGTCGGCACCACGCCCACGAAGATCGGCACATTCCTGTTCGAGTTCACCACGCCGGGAATCGGCCAGATCCTGAAGGCGGCGGGCGCGGAATTCGCGGTGCTCGACATGGAGCATACCGGTTTCGGCTTCGATACCGTCCGCCAGGTCGTGCGTTACATGCAGGCTGCGAACCTGCCACTGGTCGTGCGCGTGCCCTCGCAATCGCGCCATCACATCTCGCGCGCGCTCGATACCGGCGCCGACGGCGTGATGGTGCCGATCGTGTCGTCGGTCGAGCAGGCCAAAGCGGTGCTCGATGCCGCGAAATACTGGCCCGACGGTACGCGCGGCGTGGCCCTGGGCCTCGCCCACGAGCGTTTTGCCATGCGCTCCGAACCGCTGCTGCCGCGCTTCGCCGAACAGAATGCGCGCACCGCCATCATCCTGCAGGTCGAGGATCCGCGCGGCGCCGCCGCGGCCGACGAGATCGCCGCGATGCCAGGCGTCGACATGCTGTGGCTCGGCCACAACGACCTCACCGTCGCGATGGGCGAGCCCGGCGCCTTCGACCATCACGACTTTCTCAGCGCCGAGCGTGCGACGATCGCGGCGGCAAAGAAACACGGCAAGTCCGCCGGCCGCCTCGCCGTCGACGCAAAGCAGGCCGCGCAGTTCGTGAAGCTCGGCTACGACTTCGTCTCGATCGCCGGCGACGTCTGGCTGTTGCAGCAGGCCTTCGCTGCCGGCGTCGAGACGATCAGGCGCGGATCCTGACCGGCAGCGAGCGGATGCCGCGGATGAAGTTGGAGTAGAGGCGCACCGGCGGCGCGACGACCTCGATCTCGAGGTCGCGCTTCAGCAGCTCCTCCCACAGGATGCGGATCTGCATCTCGGCCAGTCGGTCGCCGACGCAGCGATGGATGCCGGCCCCGAAGGAAAGATGATGGCGCGCCTTCGGCCGGCCGACCAGGAAGCGTTCGGGTTCCTCGATCGCCGTCTCGTCGCGGTTGCCCGAGACGTACCACATCACCACCTTGTCGCCGGCGCGGATCTGCTTGCCGGCCAGTTCGCAATCCGTGCGCGCGGTGCGCCGCATGTGAATCACGGGCGTCGCCCAGCGGATCGTCTCCGACACGAGATTCGGCATCAGCGCGGGATCGGCCTTCACCTTGTCGACCTCGGCCGGATTGTCGAGCATGGCCATCAGGCCGGAGCTCATCGAGTTGCGCGTCGTATCGTTGCCGCCGACGATCAGCAGCCCGAAGTTCCCGATGAACTCGCGGGTCGGCATGTTCCTCGTGGCGTCACTGTGCGCCATCATCGAGATCAGGTCGAAGGTCGGCGGCCGCGCCGCGCGCTCCTGCCAGAGCGCCGCCATGGTCTTGGCCATGTGCGTGAGCTCGGCCATCCGCTCCTCGTTGCTCTTAACGACGGCGTCCTCGGCCTCGATGTTGCAGATCGCCACGTCGGACCAGTGCGTCAGCTTGCGGCGGTCTGCCTGTGGAAAGTCGAACAGGGTCGCCAGCATCATGGCGGTGAGCTCGGTCGAGACCCGGTCCGCCCAATCGAAAGTCTCGCCACGGGGCAGGCCGTCGAGCACCTGGGCCGTGCGCTGGCGGATCAGCCCCTCCATGTTGGCGAGGTTCGACGGGGCCACGATCGGCGCCACGGTCCTGCGCTGGGCGGTGTGGCGCGGCGGGTCCATGCGAATGAAGTTGGGCAGTTCCTCGCCCTGCGGCTGGTCGGTGATCTGGATACCGCCCAGTTCGGAGGCCGAGGAATAGGTTGCCGGGTCGAGCTCGACCTTCATGATGTCGGCGTAGCGCGTGACCGACCAGTAGGGCCCGAACGGGCTTTCAGGATGGTAGTGGACCGGGTCTTCGCGCCGCAGCCGGGCGAAGTGCGGGCCCCAGCTGTCCTCGCGATACAGGCGGGGCTGGCTGACATCGACAGGCATGGCGCGCTTCCTCTTTCGTTTCCTCAAGGCGGCCCGCACGGCCTGTGCAAGTCAAGGGGATTAGTCGCCGGCTCCCCCGATTTGGCGCGTTGACAGTGCCGATGCGTCGGCGCAAACCCTCGCCGCGCCGCCGTCCTGGCGGCATTTGTTCATCATGGCCCCAGCCGAACCGTCCCAAACCCAGACCAGCGCCGACGCCGCGCCGGCACCGACCTCCCCGCACCACCCGGCAGGGGCGGCGCTCGTTGTCGGCGCCCTGGGCGTCGTCTTTGGCGACATCGGCACCAGCCCGCTCTATGCGCTGCGCGAGACCTTCCTGCACGGCAGCGGCATGGCGCCGACGCCCGAACATGTGCTGGGCGTGCTGTCGATGCTGTTCTGGGCGGTCACCCTCACCGTCACCATCAAGTACGTCGTGCTGATCATGCGCGCCGACAACAAAGGGGAAGGCGGCGTCCTGGCCCTGGCGACTCTGGCCACGCGGGGCCTCAACGGGAAAGCGCGCCGGACCCGCCGCGCGATCGTGGCGTTGGCCGTGATCGGGCTGGCGCTGTTCTACGGCGACGCCATGATAACCCCGGCCGTCTCGGTGATGAGCGCCGTGGAGGGCCTGTCGGCAGCCGAGCCTGCCCTGACGCCGTTCGTGCTGCCGCTGTCGTTGATCATCCTCATTGCGCTTTTCATGCTGCAGGCCCGCGGCACCGCCGATGTCGGCCGGTTGTTCGGGCCGGTGATGCTGGTCTGGTTCGTGGTGCTGGGCGTGCTCGGCATCTGGCAGGTGGCAAAGAACCCCTCGGTTCTGGCGGCCGTCAATCCGATCTATGCCTACGACCTCGTCACCGACCAGGGTTTCGGCATCTTCTGGGCCTTCGGCTCGATCGTGCTGGCCGTCACCGGGGCGGAGGCGCTCTACGCCGACATGGGCCATTTCGGGCGCCGGCCCATCCGCATCGGCTGGGTGGGTCTGGTCATGCCGGGCCTGCTCCTGAACTATTTCGGCCAGGGCGCGCTCATCATCGAGAATCCCGAGGTCGTACGGCAGGTCTTCTTCGAGCTGGTCCCCAAGGACTACATCCTCGTGCTGGTCGTGCTCTCGACGCTGGCCGCCGTCATCGCCTCGCAGGCGGTCATTACCGGCGTCTTCTCGCTCACGCGCCAGGCCATTCAGCTGGGCTACCTGCCGCGCATGGAGATCCACCACACGTCCGACACGGCGATCGGCCAGATCTACATTCCGCGCGTGAACTGGCTGCTGATGTCGTGCGTCGTGGCACTGGTCGTGGGCTTCGGCTCGTCGGGCGCCCTGGCCGGCGCCTATGGCCTGGCCGTGACCGGGGCGATGCTGGTCGATGCCGCGCTGGCGATGGCGGTGGCGATCCTGGTGTGGCGCTGGTCGTGGCCGCTGGCGGCGGCGGTGTTCGGCTTCCTGGCCATCCCCGACCTCGCCTTCTTCATCGCCAACGCCCTGAAGATTCCCGACGGCGGCTGGCTGCCGATGATCGTGGCCTTCCTGATCTACTTCACCATCATGACCTGGCGCCGTGGCCGCCGGCTGGTCGCGACCGAACTGAGCGAAGGATCGCTGCCGCTGAAGCAGTTCCTCGAGCGCATGGAGCGCGCGCCCGACCGCGTCGCCGGCACCGCCGTCTTCCTGACCGCCGATGCAACTCACACCCCGGCCGCCTTCCTGCACAACATCAAGCACAACAAGGTCCTGCACGAGCGCATCATCATCCTGCAGGTCGACACGATGGACGTGCCGGTCGTTTCCGACGCCAACCGGGTCGAGGTCGAGCGGCTGGGCAAGGGCTTCCACACGGTGATCGCCCATTACGGCTTCACCGAGCAGCCCGACATTCCCGAGGCGCTGCGGGCCTGCCGTCCGCACGGCATCGCCTACGACGAGATGGAGACCTCGTTCTTCCTCGGCCGCGAGACCCTGGTGCCGTCGCAGCATTCCAAGCTCGGACGCTGGCGCCGCGACTGGTTCATTTCGCTCTCCCATTCGGCCTCGGCCACCAAGACCTTCTTCCGTATTCCGCCCAACCGCGCTATCGAACTCGGCAACCAGATCCAGATCTGAGGCCGCCTGCCATGCCGCGTTCTCCGCTCCTGCTGCTGCCGGGCCTGCTCAACACGCGCCGCGTCTTCGACCCGCAGGTCGAGGCCCTGGCGGACGTCGCCGACTTCACCATTCCCGAGCTTTGGCACCACGACACGATGGCGGCGATGGCCGAGGCCGCGCTCGCGATGGCCCCGCCGACCTTTGCCCTGTGCGGCTTCTCGATGGGTGGCTACGTCGCCTTCGAGATCTTCCGCCGCGCGCCCGAGCGGGTCGAGCGCATCGCCCTGATGGATACACAGGCGGGACCCGATTCGCCCGAGACAGCCGCGCGTCGGCGCGGCTTCATCGAGCAGACGCGGATCGGCCGGTTCCACGGCATTCACCCGACCCTGCTGCCGCAACTCGTCCATCCGTCGCGGATTGGCGACGAGAGCGTTACCCGGCCGCTCCGCGACATGGCGAGCGAGATCGGCGGCGACGGCTTCGTGCGCCAGCAGCAGGCGATCCTCGGTCGCGCCGACAGCCGTCCGCTCCTGGTCGAAATCGAGATGCCCGCCCTCGTGATCGTGGGCCGCGAGGATCGGGTCACGCCCCTGCCGCGCGCGCAGCAGATCGCCAGCGACATCGCCAATGCCCGCCTCGAGGTGATCGACGACAGCGGCCACATGACGCCGCTTGAGAAACCGGCCGAGGTCTCGGCCGCCCTGAGGAGATGGCTGACGCAATGAACACGATCTACGCCCGCGAGGATCATCTCGGCGCCGACGAATACATCGACGTCGTGGCCAAGTCGGGCCTGAACCGCCCCATCACCGACCGTCCCCGCATCGAGCAGATGCTGAAGCACGCTAACCTGATCCTGACGGCGCGCCAGGACGGCCGGCTGGTGGGCTTCGCGCGCTCGGTCACCGATTTCTGCTTCTGCTGCTATCTCTCCGACCTCGCGGTCGACAAGGCGTGCCAGGGCCAGGGAATCGGCCGCCGGCTGATCGAGGAGACCCGCACGGCCGCCGGCGGGCCCCAAACCACCACCCTGCTGCTGTCGGCGCCGACGGCCATGACCTTCTACGAGGGCATCAAGATGCCCAAGGCCGACAACTGCTTCCTCTATCGTCGGCAGGCTTGACCGACATCAAGGGGCGAAACGGCAAATGGTTCTAGTTCTCCACGCAGCAACAAATGCGTGGAGTACGGAATGCCCCAGTCGCGCCGCCGCTGGCCGATCCTGATCGCGCTGCTCGCCGTGGCGCTGACCGCGGCTGGCGGCGCGTACCGTTACTGGCCGCGGGCCCAACCGACGTTCCTCACTCTGTACGGCAATGTCGATGTCCGTCAGGTCGATCTCGCCTTCAACGCCAGCGGCCGCCTGCAGGCGCTACACAAGGAGGAAGGCGATGCGGTGAAGGCCGGCGAGACGGTGGCGGTGATGGAGGCCGACACCTATCGCGACGCCGTGGCCTTGGCCCGCGCCCGGCTCGACGCGCAGCGCGCGGTGGTCGACCGGCTCGAAGCCGGCAGCCGCCCCGAAGAGGTTGCCCGGGACCGCGCCCAGGTCGATGCCAACCGTGCCGCCGTCGCCGACGCCGAACTCCTGCTCAAAAGACGGACGGAGCTGGTGGCCAGCGGCAACGTCTCGCGCCAGCTCTACGACGAGGCGAAGAACGCCTACGATTCGGCGCGCGCCCGTCTCGACCTTTCCCAGCAGGTCTCGAGGCTGACCGAACTCGGCCCCCGCCGCGAGGACATCGAGCAGGCGAAAGCCCTGGTGCGCTCGGAGGACTCGATCGTCTCGCTGGCGGAGCGGCGACTTGCCGACACGGTGCTGAAATCACCGGCCGACGGGATCGTGCTCAGCCGCATCGTCGAGCCGGGTGCGATGGTCAGCCCCGCCAATCCGATCTTCACCGTGTCGCTCGTCGACAAGGTCTGGGTCCGCACCTACGTCTCCGAGCCCGATCTCGGTCGCATCCGGCCCGGGATGGCGGTGACGGTCGTCACCGACACCGACCCGACCCGCCCCTACGAGGGCTGGATCGGCTTCATCTCCCCCACGGCCGAGTTCACGCCGAAGACCGTGGAGACCACCGAGCTGCGCACCCAGCTCGTCTATCGCCTGCGCGTGTTCATCAAGAATCCCGACGATCGCCTGCGCCAGGGCATGCCGGTCACGGTCCGCGTGCCGCTGGGCGCCGGCTAGGCCGGCCATGCCCGCAAGCGTCACCCTCACGACCCTGGGCAAGAGCTTCGGCGCCACGGCTGCCCTGACGGACGTGACGGCCGCGATCGGGGCCGGCCAGATCACCGGCCTCGTCGGCCCGGACGGCGCCGGGAAGACGACGCTGCTGCGCCTCATCGCCGGCCTGCTCACGCCCGACAAGGGAACGCTGGAGGTGCTGGGCCACGCGGCCTCGGAACGTGACGCGGTACGCGGCGACATCGGCTACATGCCGCAGCGCTTCGGCCTCTACGAGGACCTGACGGTCCAGGAGAACCTGAACCTGCAGGCGGACCTGCACGATCTGGACGAGGCCGCGCGCAGCGAGCGTTTCGCGACGCTGCTGCAGTTCACCGGCCTTGCGCCCTTCACCCGCCGGCTGGCGGGGCAGCTCTCCGGCGGCATGAAGCAGAAGCTCGGACTGGCCTGTGCCCTGCTGCCGCGGCCGAAGCTGCTGCTGCTCGACGAGCCGAGTGCCGGCGTCGATCCCGCCTCCCGGCGCGAGCTCTGGCGCATCGTGCGGACGATGGCGGGCACCGGCGTCGCCATCATCTGGAGCACCGCCTATCTCGACGAGGCCGAGCGGTGCGACAGCTTCCTCCTGCTCGATGGCGGCCGTCTCCTCGCTTCCGGCAATCCCTCCGACTTCACGCGCCGGCTGGAGGGACGCACCTTCCTGGTCGACCTGCCCGAGCGGCAGCGTCATCGCATCCAGCGAGCCGCGGCCTCGCTGCCATCCGTCGCCGACGCCACCATCCAGGGCCGCAGCCTGCGGCTCGTGCTCAAGGAAGGATGCGCGTTGCCCGACGTCGCGGAACTCGTCGGCGCCAGCGCGCTCGCACGTCCGACGCGGCCGCGCTTCGAGGACGCGTTCGTGAGCCTGCTTCTGGCCGAGCGCCCGCCCGTCGCAGTGCCGGCGATCCAGACGACCTCTGCCCTATCGACGGACGGCATCGCGATCGAGGCCCGCGACCTCACACGCGACTTCGGAAAGTTCCGGGCGGTCGACAAGGTGAGCTTCACGGTCAAGCCCGGCGAGATCTTCGGGCTGCTCGGCCCCAATGGCGCGGGCAAGTCCACGACCTTCCGCATGCTCTGCGGCTTGCTGGCGCCGACCTCAGGTTCGGCGCATGTCGCCGGCGTCGATCTCGGCCGCGCCCGCGCCACGGCGCGCGAACGCATCGGTTACATGTCCCAGAAGTTCTCGCTCTACGGCACCCTGTCGGCTCGCGACAATCTCGACTTCTTCAGCGGCGTCTACGGCCTGGCCGGCCGCCGTCGGTCGAGCCGCATCGCCTGGGCGATCGAGAGCTTCGACCTCGCGGCGGTCGCCGACCTGGAGGCGGGAACCTTGCCGCTCGGCTTCAAGCAGCGCCTGGCGCTGGGATGCGCGCTGCTGCACGAACCGCAGGTCCTGTTCCTCGACGAGCCCACCTCGGGTGTCGATCCGCTGATGCGGCGGGAATTCTGGTCGCGCATCGGTGCGTTGGCGGAAGGCGGCGTCACGGTGCTGGTGACCTCCCACTTCATGGAGGAAGCCGAATACTGCGACCGGCTGGGCATCGTCTATGCCGGCAGGATGATCGCGTCCGGCAGTCCGGACGAGATGAAGCAGCGGTTCGTCACGGCGGACCTGCCGGAGCCGACGCTCGAAGACGCGTTCGTAGGCTTGATCCACGAGCACGACGCCGAACGCCAGGGCGCGGCCGCCGCATGACCTCGGCCCGGACCTTCTTCCGCCGCTTCGGCGGGTTGCTGCACAAGGAGTTCGTCCAGATCGTGCGCGACCCTTCCTCGATCGCGATCGCGCTCGTGATGCCGGTGGTGCTGCTCCTGCTGATCGGCTTCGGCATCTCGCTCGACGCCCGCAACGTGCGCTTCGGGATCGTCGACGAGAATCGCAGCGTCGAATCGGCGGGCCTGTTCCAGGCCTTCGCCAACACGCCCTACTTCCGTCCCTTCTCCTTCCTCACATCGCGGGCGGCCGAAGCGGCACTGATGCGCGACGACATCGCTGGCTTCGTGGTGCTGCGCAGCGACTTCTCCCGTCGCGTAGCCGATCCGATCCGCGCGGCCGACATCGCGATCGTGGTCAATGGCGTCGACGCCAACAACGCCCGCATCGTCACTGGCTATGCCCAGGGCGTCGTGGCGACGTGGTTGCTGGGCCACCGAAGGGACCGCGCCCAGCCGGCCTTGGCCCCCATCACGGTCGAGAACCGCTACTGGTTCAATCCCGAGATCCGCAGCACCAACTTCATCGTGCCCGGCCTCATCGCGATGGTCATGACCATGATCGGCGCCCTGCTGACGGCGCTCGTGGTCGCCCGCGAATGGGAGCGCGGCACGATGGAGGCCATGCTCGCCTCGCCGGCCAGCATGACCGAAATCCTGCTCGGCAAGCTGGTCGCCTATTTCGTGCTGGGACTGGGCGGCCTCGCCGTCTCGGTGTTCATCGGGCTGGTCGTGTTCGAGGTACCCTTCCGGGGGTCGGCCGAGGTGCTCATCGCCGTCTCCTCGGTGTTCCTCATCGTCTCGCTGGCGATGGGCCTGCTGATCTCGACGGTCGCCCGCAGCCAGTTCGTCGCCGCCCAGCTCGCCTTCCTCGTCACCTTCATGCCGGCGCTGATCCTGTCGGGCCTCATGTTCGACATCGAGAGCATGCCGCGCTGGGTGCAGGCGGTGACCACGGTCTTTCCGGCCCGCTATTTCGTGTCGAGCCTGCAGACCCTGTTTCTCGCCGGCACGGTCTGGCCCGTGCTGCTGCCCAACCTTGCCATGCTGGTGGGCTTCGCCGTCCTGTTCCTCGCGCTGGCCGTTGCCCGCACCCGCCGCAGCCTGGAGTAACGACCATGTGGCGCCGCATCGCCGCGCTGATCCTCAAGGAATTCAAGATGCTGTGGAAGGACCGCAAGAGCCGCATGGTTCTCGTGGTCCCGCCGCTGGTGCAGCTCATCCTCTTCGCCAGCGCCGCAACCTTCGAGGTGACGGATGCCGCCCTCGGCCTCTGGATCGAGGACCGGGCGCATCCCGCGCAGGAACTGGTCAGCCGCTTCGAAGCCTCGCCCGCCTTCCACGTCGTCGCGCGTTTCGACAATCCGCATTCCGTCCAGGAGGCCCTCGACACGCAAAGGGTGAAGGCGGTGCTGCATGTCGGCCAGACCTTCTCGGCCGACGTCGCCGCCGGGCGGCCGGCCCGTGTCCAGCTGCTGCTCGACGGCCGCAAATCCAACGCCGCGCTGATCCTGCAGAGCTATGCGCTGGGCATCGTCGAAAGCTACAACCTCGCCCGGGCGGGCCAGGCCGCCGCCGAACTCAGCATCCACCCGCGCGCCTGGTTCAATCCCAACTTCGACAGCCGCTGGTTCATCCTGCCGGGCCTGACGGTGCTGCTCACCATCGTGGCGATCCTGCTGATCACCGCCCTCTCGGTCGCCCGCGAACGCGAACTCGGCACGTTCGAGCAGCTTCTCGTCACGCCGTTGCGTCCCATGGAGATCCTGGTGGGAAAGACAGTGCCGGCGCTCTGCATCGGCTTCGTCGAGGCGAACCTGATCGCCGCGCTGGCCTGCTTCGCCTATGGCGTGCCGTTCGTCGGCAGCGTCGTGTTGTTCAACGTAGCCATCGCGGTCTTCGTGCTGTCGGCGGTGGGCATCGGCCTGGTCATCTCATCGGTCGCCAAGACCCAGCAGCAGGCGATCCTGAGTGTCTTCCTCTTCCTGTCGCCGGCCGCGGTGCTGTCCGGCTTCACGACCCCGATCGCCAACATGCCCGACTGGGCGCAGGCTCTCACCCATCTCAACCCGATCCGCTACATGGTGACCCTGAGCCGCGGGATCTTCCTGCAGGATATCTCCTGGGCACTTGCCTGGCCCCAGCTCTGGCCGATGGCGCTGATCGGCTGCGTCACGCTGGGCTTTGCGACCTGGCTGTTCTCCCGCCGGCTGGAATAGCCGGCGCCCGATCAGCGGGCCCTCTGCGCCTGGATCGCCCTCTGCAGCTCGCGGTCGAAGCCCTTGAGCGACTGCATGAAGGGCCCCGCCATGGTGTCCTGCAACTGCAGCTGGATCTGGATCTGCGAGCCCGTGCGCAGCTGCTGCAGCAGCTCGGCGGACTTGCCTTCGTCAAACTGGCAGATGCCCTGCCCGCAGATGCTGGTCGAGATGAAGGGGTTGGAATCGACCTGGATGCTGGCCCGCACGCCCTGGCCGTCGCCGACCACGGAAATCTTGTTGTAGGCCGCCGAGTAGCGCATCACGAGGAACTGGCCGAGCAGGCTGTTGCCGTCGATCGTCGCCTGCGCGCCGCAATCCTTGCCGCCCTCCGAGGAGCAGTACATGACCCACTTGTCGGGCGGCTGGTCCTGCGCGGAAGCCGGCGACGAAAGGGTCCATGCGGCGGCGGCAAGACCGGCAGCCACGAATACGGATCGCATCATCTTTCGCCCTGCTCCCGAGTTTGCCAACTTTCCAAGGGCCACCTATGTAGCCGCCCACGCACCCGCTGACAAAGGAACCCTTCGCATGTCCGAGAGCCTGAAACTCGTCGCTTTCTGCGGCAGCCTGCGCAAGGCGTCGTTCAACCGCCTGGCGCTGCTGGCCTTCGTCGAGCGGCTCCCGGCCGGTGCCTCGTGCGACACGATCGAGGTCGGCGACTGGCCGCTCTACGACGCCGACCTCCAGGCCAAGGGCTTCCCCGACAAGGTGCAGGCCGCGCAGAAGGCCATGCTCGAGGCCGACGGTATCGTCCTCGTCAGCCCGGAATACAATTACGGCATCTCGGGCGTGCTGAAGAACGCCATCGACTGGCTGTCGCGCATGAGCCCGCAGCCCTTCGCCGCCAAGCCGGTCGCCCTGTTCGGCGCCTCGATGGGCGTCCTCGGCACGGCGCGCGCGCAGTACCAGCTTCGCCAGACGCTGGTGTTCCTCGACGGCCGTCCCGTCAACAAGCCCGAGGTCATGATCGCCCAGGCGCAGAACAAGTTCGCTGACGGCAAGCTCACCGACGAGATGACCGGCAAGCTGCTCGGCGATCTCGGCGCGGCGCTGGCTCTCGCCTGCCGCCAGGCGAAGGCCGCTGCGTCCATCAAATAACGGCATACGCCACGCTATCGAACGCATCTGCGTTAGCCTTCCGACTGGCACGAGCCTCCAGTAGATGGATTCCGTCGTCTCGACCGGAGCCTCGCCAAGCGAGGTGTAGTGGAGACGACGGAGTTTGCGAACGATCCTTCGGCGCAGGCCGAAGGAATGTTCACCACATCCGTGCTAGCAAGCCGGTCCATGGCGTCGAGACTGCCCCTCCTCATCCTGCTGATCGCCGTCACCTGCCTCAGCCAGTTCTACCGGGTGTCGAACAGCGTGATCGCGCCCGAGCTCGTGCGCGATCTCGATCTCAGCGCGCGCCAGCTCGGCTGGGCGGGCAGCGCCTTCTTCTTCGCCCTGTTCGCGGTCCAGATCCCCGTCGGCCTGTGGTTCGACCGGTTCGGCGCGCGCCGGACGGTGGCCGCGCTGTCGCTGCTCGCCATGCTGGGCTCGCTATGGATCGCGAACGCGAGCGACGCGGTAGATCTGATCGCCGGTCGTACGATCGTCGGCGTGGGCTGCGCCGCCTCGTTCATGTCCGTGGTGTTCCTGTGCTCGCGCTGGTTCGAGCCGGCGAAGCTCGCCACGCGGCTCTCCTGGGTGTTCGCGGCGTCGAATATCGGCACCTTGGCGGCCGCCACGCCGCTCGCCTGGATCGCGGCCACGGTTGGCTGGCGCAGCGGCTTCCTGGGGCTCGCCGTCGTCACGCTGCTGGTGACACTGGGCTTCCTCGTCTTCGTACGCGACCGCCCGCCGGAGTATCGCGGCCCCGAGCCGGCGCGCGAATCAGCGGGTCAGATCCTGCGCGGGCTCTGGGAAGTATGGCGCACCCCCGGCCTTGGCCCGGTGCTCTCCATGCACTTCTTCGCCTATGCCACGATGCTGACGGTGCTGGGCGTCTGGGGCGGTCCCTATCTCTACGACGTGCACAAGCTCGATGGCGTCGACCGCGGCAACGTGCTGCTCGCCATGGGCGTGGCGCAGATCCTGGGCATCCTGGCCTATGGCCCGATGGATAGGGTCCTGCGGTCGCGCAAGCGGGTGGTGTTCGGAGGGGCGGCGATCTCCATGGTGCTGCTGGCGATCCTGGCGGCGCTGTCCCATCCACCGCTCTGGCTCGCGGTGACGCTGCTGATCGCCTTCTGCTTCTTCTGCGCCTACGGCACGGTGATCGTGGCGCAGGGCCGCACGCTGTTTCCCGACCGGCTGGCCGGCCGCGGCGTCACCACCGTGAACATGGCGCAATGCCTGGGTCTTGCCGTGCTGCCGGCCGGCGCGGGCTACGTCGTCGAGGCCTTCGGCGCCGGCGACACAGCCTATCGCTGGGTGTTCGGTGTGCTCGCCGCCGGGCTCGTACTGGGCTCGTTCGCCTATGTGCGGGCGCGCGACAGTTTTACGGCATAAGCCGCCCTACTTCGTTGCTTCCTTGAGATAGGCGACGAGGTCGGCGAGTTGGCCGGCGTTCTTCACGCCATTGTAGAGCATCTT
>CAIYWM010000014.1 GCA_903929895.1 uncultured Alphaproteobacteria bacterium | reverse complement strand
CGCACTGGATCGACCTGATCAAGAACCGCTACGAACGGCTGCTGCTGGAGATATTGGCATGAGCGCAACAATCCTCTCCTGGTCCCTGCTGCTCGCGCTGGTCCTACTCGGTGCCGCGATGGTGATCGCCGCGGTCCGCATGCTGCGTGGTCCCCGGGCGCAGGATCGAATCATGGCGTTCGACGCCTTCTACGTGAACGCGATGCTGCTCCTGCTGGTCTTCGGCATGCGCACGGGCAGCACGCTCTACTTCGAGGCGGCGCTGGTGATCGCCCTGCTGGGCTTCATTGCGACCCTGGCCCTTGCCAAGTTCCTGATGCGTGGGGAGATCATCGAATGAACCACGCCGCCGATCTGCCGCTCTGGGCCGCCCTCCTCGCCTCCTTCCTCGTCCTGCTGGGCGCCGGCTTGACGCTGGTCGGCGCGATCGGCCTGGTGCGCCTCGAGACCTTCTACGATCGCCTGCACGCCCCCAGTCTTGGCGCCACCTGGGGGGCCGGCGGCATCCTGCTCGGGTCCATCCTTTTCTTTTCGGTCCTGCAATCGCGCGCGGCGCTGCACGAAGTACTGATCGCGGTGTTCCTGACAGTGACCACCCCGGTCACGCTGATGCTGCTGGGCCGCGCCGCCCTCTATCGCGATCGCAGCGAGAACGCCGCCGACTTGCCGCCGCCGATCAGGACCGACGGAGAGACAAAGCCGGGCGACGCGATCTGACATTGCCGAAAGGGACAGGAGGCGTTGCTCAGGCCACGACTGCCAGTACGCCTGCAAATCCAGGCACGATGGTACCCCCGGTCGGGCTCGAACCAACACTCCGTGAGGAACCTGATTTTGAGGGGAGACAGACGGTTTATCCTGCCTCTAGCCGGCAGCACGCCAGAGCACGATAAGTGTATGATATATCTGGCATATTCACTTCGTGGCGTGATCCATTCCTCGCCGGTCGTACGCCATGGTTGGATTTCTGGCCGCACCTATTCTGCACCTGAGATCCAGCCTCATTGGAGGATAGGCATGCCAAGACTCAAACTTACGAAGACCGTCGTAGACATCGCCCAGCCTAGACAAGTTCCCTACGAGATCCGCGAAGCAGCGGTACCGGGATTCCTGCTCAAGGTCACGCCGACCGGCCGCAAGGTTTTTATGCTGGCCTATGTCGCCAATAACGGCCAGCGCCGCAAACCAGCGATTGGCCGTTTTGGCGAACTCACCGTAGAGCAAGCCCGCATCATCGCCCAAGACTGGCTGGCCGATGTCCGGAAAGGCAAGGATCCGAGTGCGGAAAAGAGCGCCGCGCGCCGGGCCCCCACTGTGAAGGAGCTCTTCGATCGCTTCATCACCGACTACTCCGAGCCGCGTAACAAGCCCTCAACAGTTGATGCCAACCGCAGCTACGGCAAACTCTACCTCATCCCACAGCTTGGACAGACCAAGGTCACCGATGTCACACGCGCCGACATCTCGAGCCTCATGAAGAAGATGTCGAAATTTCCTACAAACGCCAACCGGGTGCTCTCGGCGGTGCGCAAAATGTTCAACATGGCAGAGGTTTGGGGCCTGCGCCCAGACGGATCCAACCCCTGCCGGCACGTTCCCAAATATCCGGAACGGGGACAGACCCGGCTGATCACCGACCTGGAAATGAGGCGACTGTATGGATATTTGAACAGGGCGGAGGTCGAGGGCTTAGAACACCCGTACATCGTTCTCGCCATTCGGCTCCAGTTCGAGTTTGCAGCCAGAATGTCTGAAATCCTCAAGCTCGAATGGCTCTGGGTCGATCTGAACAATCGCCGTGTCGCATGGCCCGACAGCAAGACCGGCGGCATGTCGAAACCGATAAGCGCCGAGGCGATGCGTTTACTTGAGGCCGCGCCGCGTCTGGAAAAGTCGCCCTATGTCTGTCCCTCTATCTTCGATTCCAACCGGCCGATGTCGAAGCATACTTATTACAAGGGGTGGCGACGTATCCTCGGGCGCGCAGGACTGCCGCACATCGGCACGCACGGCATCCGGCATCGCTCGGCGACCGATATCGCTAACTCTGGAGTACCGGTGAAGGTCGGCATGGCGCTCACAGCGCATAAGACGGTTACGATGTTCATGCGGTACGTTCACACTGAGGATGATCCGGTGCGGGCAGCGGCCGACGCCGTAGCGCTTCGACGTCAGGGCCTGATCGGCGGTGTCATGGCGGTCGCTACTACGGAGCAGATTCCTGCACCGATCATCGCGGCCCAGTCAGCGCCGGCATTGATCGAAGAGCGAGACAAGTCGCTCGGCTGTCATGACGGCAATTCCAAATTCCGAACGAAGCGCGGAAGCTATCGACCGTTTCGTCATCGTCGCGGATCCAATCGGACTGCTCCCGCTGATGCTAGAGCGGCCGCAAAATGAGTTGAGAATAGCGGCTGATTTCGTTGGGTAGCCACTCCGCACATACCGGCTGCGCAACTTAGACCGCGGAAGGTCAGGGTGCGCCACCGTCCCTGAGGGGCGAAGGCCTTCACCTGTCGGAAGAGCAACCAGAATGGCTATTTTGTTCACGCACCGACAATATGAGCAACCGACTCGTTCCAGGCGGCATCGCTTTTAGATACCTGCGAAAGAGCGCGTGCGAAGAGATATCGAGGCCCTGCTTTCATAGCTAGCCCTGCCACTTTGGCCGGATCCGCGCCCACCCATTTTCCGCCCTCCGATTTTCCTAGAACATGTGGCTAACGCGTGGCGTTTTCCCATTTCAGGAAGACATTTCGTCCCGACCCAAGCAGCCAAGCTGCATGACTCTGGCCGGGAGAGAACAGGCCATCGCGAGCGCGCGTCGCTTGGCTTTGGGGCTGGCCCCGCGCCGCGCTCTCGCACCTCTGACACCTGCGACATGGCCGCTACCACGTCGAGGCGGCGGAGCGTGGCAACCTGGCCAGCACGTCCAGCGCAGGCGCCCCAAGCGGGATGATCTTCGCCCCCCGTCTTGGAATCTCGGAGGCGCAGCGCCCCCCGTTCGAAGTCGACGCAGTCCCAGCGGAGCGAGGCACAGGCGTCCTCAGACGATGAAGAACTCCTGATTGTTGATCGTGCCCGTCGGACTGGTCAGCGTGCCAAACTGCGTTGCCCCTCCGGCGGCCGCACCATTGCTGTCATAGAACAGGGCGCCCGTGCTCGTGTCGTAGACGATCTGCCGCCCGTTACCGGTTGCAGCGTTCAGAGAGAACGCCGATGCAGCAAGCTGTCCGCCGCCCGTCGTCGCAAGGCCGGTAAAGATCGCTCGCGACAACTGTATCGAGTCGGCCGCCACGCTGTAGTCAGTGATCCGGTCGACGTTTCCGCCGCCCGCGATCGCCGTGTCGAAGCGGAAGATGTCGCTACCCGCGCCGCCAGTCAGGACATCGTTGCCGAGGCCGCCATTGAGGGTATCGTTTCCGCCACCGCCATTGAGCGTGTCAACGCCGGCACCGCCATTGACGTTGTCGGCTCCGCCACCACCGGTGAAAGTGTCGGCCAGGGCCGAACCGGTGAACGTGAAGCCCTCGGTCTGGTTGGACAGGCTCACCGTCACGCCCTGTGCCGCCGTCGAGGCGTTGATCGCCTCGACATTGGTGAGCGCAGCGTTGGACATCGTGTTCAGATCGGCCGACGTCGCTGTCAGGCGGATCGTATCCGTCCCACCGCCGCCGTTGATCGTGTCCGCGCCGACCACGCCCACGATCGTGTTGGCCGCTCCGGTCCCGGTGAAGGTGTCGGCGAAGGCCGATCCTGTGAACGTGAAGCCTTCTGTCTGGTTGCCCAGGCTCACCGTCACACCAGCCGCCGCTGTAGAGGCGTCGATCGCCTCGACACCAACGAGGCGTGCGTTCGTCATCGCGTTCAGAGCGGCCGACGTTGCCGTCAGGCGGATCGTGTCCGTCCCGGCGCCGCCGTTGATCGTGTCTGCACCGACCACGCCCACAAACGTATCGCTGCCGAACCCGCCGGTGAAGGTGTCGGCGAAGGCAGAGCCCGTGAACGTGAAGCCTTCCGTCTGATTGGCCAGGCTCACCGTCACACCAGCCGCCGCCGTCGAGGCGTCGATCGCCTCGACATTAACGAGGCGTGCGTTCGTCATCGCGCTCAGAGCGGCCGACGTTGCCGTCAGGCGGATCGTATCCGTCCCGGTGCCGCCGTCGATCGTGTCCGCGCCGACCACGCCCACAATCGTGTCGTCGCCTACACCGGCCCTGAGTGTGTCTGCTCCCGCACCGCCGGTGAGGATGTCGGCAAAACCAGAGCCCGTGAGCGTGAAGCCTTCCGTCTGGCTTGCCAGGCTCACCGTCACGCCAGCGGTTGCCGTCGAGGCGTCGATCGCCTCGACATTGACCAGGCGTGCGTTCGTCATCGTGTTCAGATCGGCCGAGGTTGCCGTCAGACGGATCGTATCCGTCCCACCGCCGCCGTTGATCGTATCCGCGCCGACCACGCCCACGATCGCGTCGGCCGCTCCGGTGCCGGTGAAGGTGTCGGCGAAGGCCGATCCTGTGAACGTGAAGCCTTCCGTCTGGTTGGCCAGGCTCACCGTCACGCCCACCGTCGCCGTCGAGGCATTGATCGCCTCGACATTGGTCAGGCGGCCGTTGGTCATGGCATTCAGATCGGCGGACGTGGCCCTCAAACGGATCGTGTCAGTGCCGGCGCCGCCGTTGATCGTGTCAGCCCCGATGACGTCCACGATCGTGTCGTTGCCGCCGCCCGCGTTGATGACGTCAGCACCGGCAAGACCTTCGATCACGTTGGCATTGCCATCACCGGTGAGCGTGTCATCGTAGAGCGTACCGATGATGTTTTCGACGCCGGTCAGCGTGTCCAATCCCGCCGCAATGGTATTCTGCTGGCCCGTCAGTCCAAGATTGACCGTGACACCCACCAAGGTGGTAACGCCGGTCACCGCATTCGTAACCACCACGGACGGCGCCGCCGCGTAGGAGACGGTGTCGACACCGGCACCACCGCGCAGGATATCGTTGCCCGGACCGCCCTCGATGTAGTCGTTGCCGGCGCCACCGTCGATCGTCCAGTTCATGGGCAACGGCGGGTAGACCAGCGCGCCCGTTACGGGATCGACCGTCGGCGTAGCGGCCAGATTCAGGATCGGGTTACCAGCAGCGTCAGTCTGGGGAGTGTTACCGCCGACAATGGTATCGTCATACTGGGACCCGATGACCTCCTCGACCGACAGAAAGG
>CAIYWM010000013.1 GCA_903929895.1 uncultured Alphaproteobacteria bacterium | reverse complement strand
TTCGACATCAGCCACACCAAGGCGGTCTCGCCAGAGGAGCTGCGCCGGATCGAGGATGAGGTGAACGACCGCATCCGCCACAATTCGGCGGTCGAGACGCGTCTCATGACCCCGGACGAGGCGATCGCCGCCGGCGCCATGGCGCTGTTCGGCGAGAAGTATGGCGACGAGGTGCGCGTGCTCACGATGGGCGGCGATGCCGACGTCCCGGGCGGCGAGAAATACTCGGTCGAGCTGTGTGGCGGCACCCACGCGCGCCGCACCGGCGATATCGGCCTGTTCAAGATCGTGGGCGAGGGCGCGGTCGCGGCCGGCGTCCGCCGCATCGAGGCGCTGGCCGGCAATGCGGCCGAGACCTTCGTCCGCCACCAGGCCGACCTGCTGGCCGAGGCCGCGGCGACCCTGAAGGTGCGGCCCGAGGATCTGCCGGCGCGCCTGGCGGTGCTGGTCGAGGGGCAGAAGAGGATCGAGCGCGAACTGTCGGATGCGCGCAAGGCGCTGGCGCTGGCCGGTGGCGGTTCCGGCGGCAGGTCCGCGGCCGACGAGGTGCGCGACGTCGGCGGGATCAAGCTGATCGGCCGCGTGCTGAACGGCGTGCCGGGCAAGGACCTGAAGGGCATGGCCGACGAGTTCAAGAAGAAGCTGGGCTCCGGCGTCGTGGCGCTGATCGGCGTCGAGGACGGCAAGGCCTCGGCGGTCGTCGGCGTGACCGACGATCTCGCCAAGACCCACAGCGCGGTCGAGCTCGTGAAGGCGGGCGTGGCCGCACTGGGCGGCAAGGGCGGCGGCGGGCGGCCGGACATGGCGCAGGGCGGCGGTCCCGACGGAAGCAAGGCCTCCGATGCGCTGAAGGCCATCGAGGCGGCTCTGGCGGGAACCGCATGAAGCTCGCGATCGCCCTGGTGATGGCGGCGGCGGCGATGTCGGCCTGCGCGCCGAAGGATTTCTCCAAGGAAGGCGCCGACGCCGAGCAGTTCACCAAGGACGAATCGCTGTGCCGCAGCCAGGTCCGCGCGAGGGCGCAGCAGGAGCGCAACATCGACGACCAGCGGCGGGCGACCTTCTCGGCCGAGCGCGAGCGCTACGGCCAGCAGGGGCTCTACTCCGACATGGCCAACCAGGGCTACAAGTTCAACTACGAGCGCATGATGGCCAACTGCATGGAAGCGCGTGGCTGGGCGCCCAAGCAGAGCGGGCCCATCCCCATGCCGAAGCTCACCTGGTGACATGGACGCGCTGACCGTTTTCCTTCTCTATTTGGCCAGCGGCGCGGCGACTTTCCCCCTCACGATCCTGCTGGTGCGCGGCGTGGTGTCGGTGGCGGCGCCGGCGCGCGCCACGGCTGCTTTTCACCAGCGGCTGGACAGTGCGATGGGCTGGTCGATCGCCGTCTGGATCCTGGGCGTCTTCGTCTTCTATGCGACGGCCATCCTGATGGAGCGGCAGAAGCCCTGCGAAGAACAGCGGACCAACCAGCTCACCTACGAGTGCAAGAAGTTCCTGGGCGCTACCAAGTAGGACGGCGGAGTTTCGACAGCACCGTCCACAGGCCGCGCACCGCGAACTCCACGAGGGTGCCGAACAGGACCAGGATGAAGGCGTTCACCGGGACGGCATACAGGTGGCTGGGCAGCGCCAGGATCGCCTGGGCGAGGAAGAGGCCGAGAAACGCCAGCGACACGGCCTCGATCGGCAGACCCTGCGGAAAGCCGACGCGACGCCAGAGGCCGAACCAGGTTGCCGCCAGCAGGTGCACCAGACCGATTGCCAGGATGATCCCAAAGGGGGGGCCGGGCTGCATGGTCGGCACGACGAGCAACTGCAGGGCCTTCTCCCAGTAGATGCGCGCGACTTCGACCGGATCCTCGACGATGCGTGCGAGGTAGAGCTTCCACATCATGCGGAAATACTCGGGCGAGCAGTAGAGGACCCCGGCCCGCTCGGCCAGCTCCGCGCCATGCTCGTCGTGGTAACGGATGCCCCACTTGTTCTCGACGAATCCGAGGCCGAGATAGAGCGTATGCGACAGGCCGTGGGTCTGCAGCCGTTCGGCGGGCGCCATGGGAAAGGCCGCATCGCGCGCCGTCGTGGCCCATTTGGGAGCAAGCAGCGCCCCCGTGGCGAGAACCAGGAGGAGCGCCAGGTGAGGCAGGAGACGAGCCGGTCGCGGCCGCTGCAGGGCCGTCACCGCCAGTGCGCCGAGTGTGAGCGCGAACCCCATCAGACCGATCGATTCGCGGACCAGCGTCACCACGGCCAGGGCCGCGATCCCGACCGCGAGCCAGGCGCGGTTGCTTCGGGTCACGATCGCCAGCGGCAGGATGCCGGCCAGGCTCACCATGCCGATGAAGGCCCAGTGCGGCGAGGTGCCCATCCAGCCCAGGAACTCGATCGGCCCCTTCACCAACAGCACGATCGAGGTGATCCAGGCCCGCAGCGAGAACAACAGCGCCGCCAGGGTCACGAGGCCGATCGTGTTCAAGAGCGTGCTGAGCCGCGCGACGTCGACCAGAGTGGCAGGCTTGCCTGTCATCGCGGCCCAGGCGCTGAGCAGCAAAGCGTGGCCGGGATCGTCGGCGATCGCACGTTCCGAGATCGGGATGAGGCGGCCGTCCTCGCAGACCGCCAGCCAGACGCCGCGCGATACCGTGCACTCCGTGCTGTCGAGCCAGATGTTGGTGGCCGCCCACTCGGACTGCATGATGTCGGCGAGATGGCCGTAGCGCCGCACATCATCGAAGGTGCGTCCAAACTGACCCAGCACCAACACCGCCACGCAGATCGCGAAGGCGAGCCACCTCAGCGCCGATCCCATCCGTTCTCCCGCGACCCCCTGCGGACTCTTCGGTCCACCCGCGCACAACATCTACGACCGGGACGTGAAAGCCAAGCAATAGCGCGCTAGAATATGAGCATGCTCACCAAGCCGCTCCTGGCGGCCCTCGCCCTCCTGACGCTGCTGCCCGGCTGCGAGACGCGGGCCGAACGCGAAGCCGTGTTCGACGGCCAGCTGCGTGCCATGGCGGGCGCGCCGGAGGCCGGGCTGCTGAACAGCATGGGCCGCATCCCCGACAACAGCTACCAGCTCGAGGACGGATCGAAGATCCTTCAATGGCGGTGGGACACGTCCTACATCGATCCCGGCATGCCGCCGATGTATCAGCGCTTCGGCGGTTGGGGATGGGGCTGGGGCGGCGGCCTATGGATTCCCATGGGCGGCTTTCCGCCGACCCTGGTGCGCCAGAGCTGCATCGTCGAATGGACGATGGTCTCCGGTTCGGCCCAAGGCTATCGCTGGCAGGGCGCGGGCTGCCAGAAGGTGACGCCCTGAAAAAGGCCGACCGGTCCCTTCGGGGAAGTCCGGCCGGCCTGTTCAGCGTCCGTGCTTACCAGTAAGTCGGAACACCGTAATACTTGTCGACCTGGCGGCCATAGTCCGGGGTCCAGCTGAAATCTTCCGCACCGTCGTAGGTCGGGGCGCCTTCCAGGACCTTCCTGTCGAGGGCCACGACATAGCCGCCCTGGCGCTCGTCATACTTCAGCGTCGACCACGGCAGCGGATGGTGCTTCTCGCCGATCCCGAGGAAGCCGCCGAACGACATGACCGCGTAGATGGCGCGGCCGCTCACCTTGTCGATCATGATGTCCTCGACGGTGCCGAGCTTGTCGCCCTGGAGATTGTAGACGTCGGTGCCGGTGACGCGCTCGGCGGCGATCAAGTTCTTCGGCGTCAGGGTTAGGTCGGTCATCGCTCTCTCCTGTTCGATGGGGGTGCCTGAGGAACGCAGGCCCACCCGGGCAGTTGCAGGAGGTCGCAAAGACTTCACATTCCGGCGCGCCTCATTCGGGCGACTTGCGCAACCGCTCGCTGACGGCAGCAACCATCGCCTCGTAGGAGGAGAGATCCCGGGCGGTGCCGGCGCGCGGCAAGGCGCTGTAGCGCTGGCGCCCGAAGTCCGTCAGGCGCGCAACGCCGGCATCGATCTCGACCAGCGCCAGGGATTTCAGGCGCTTGAGGTCCCGCGGCGCCAGCTCCTTCATCGGGGAAATGCCCAGCGCGACACGGCGCAGGGTCACTTCCTCGTTGGGACTGAGTGGAGCATCCAGGCTGCGTGACATCGTCTTCCCCTCTCATAACTAGAGGCCAAGTCCTGCGTGCAGGGCAAGCTCAACTGGCCGCATCCGCGGTGCGGTTTCTCCTCTGAAGGTTAACTAGCTGACGGAAGCGGCGAGGGCGTGACGCCGCCTGTGACATCGCTGCGACCGCCGGGGCCTGTTTCATGGCCTAGGCGCCGCGTGCGTCAGGCGCGTGAATGCGCGTGGAAGACCTTGCTGTCGATCAGCCACCCGCCGTCTCGCCGGACCATCACGAAGAAATCCGTGTAGCGCGTGCCGCGTCAGTCGAGTGCTTCCAGTCGCGCCATCGCGGCACTGCCGGCCGTCTCGATTCCCACGATGCGGGCCTGCAGGGCGGGGGCGGGCCCACCGCGGCCGACGGCGTCGCAGAACTCGCCCAGGCTCCAGGTCACCGGCTCGGCCCCGTAGCCGCCGCTCACGCGGGCGCCCTCGGCGAAGGCCGAGCGCAGCAGGGCAATGTTGCCGTTCCGTGCGCCGTCGATGTAGCGCTGCAGCGTCTCGGCGATGGCGCCGGCGATGGAAAAGCTCTCGATCTCGTCGTTCT
>CAIYWM010000012.1 GCA_903929895.1 uncultured Alphaproteobacteria bacterium | reverse complement strand
CTTCAGGCCGGCCCCGAACTTCGACTGGGGCAGGTCGACCTGGATCGACTTGGGGAGGGTCATGTGCCAGTCGAGATGGTCGTAGAGCCAGAGGCCCAGCCGCAGCATCCAGCGGGGCCGCAGGTGCGGCTCGTAGGGGAGCACGAAGCGCAGCGGCCAGGAGAGGTGCGGGGCCTTGGCCAGCAGCACCTCGCGCTCCTGCAGCGCCTCGCGGACCAGACGGAATTCGTAGGTTTCCAGGTAGCGCAGGCCGCCGTGGATGAGCTTGGTCGACTTCGAGGAGGTCGCGCTGGCGAAATCGTTCATTTCGCACAGACCGACCGTGAGCGCCCGCCCTGCCGCGTCGCAGGCGATGCCCGCCCCATTGATGCCGCCCCCGACCACGAACAGGTCGAGCGGCCGATCCTCCGTTGCACTCATCCCCTACCTATAGCCCGCTTGACCGGCTTCTGCAGGAACCGCAAAAGGCCGCATGGGTTTCCTGCTCAAGATTGCGCTGTTCGGCCTTGCCCTCTACGGCGTGTACAGGAGTTTCCGGTACTGGAAGGGCCTTTTCGACCGTTTCACCGGCAACGACCTGCCGCAGCGGCCGCCACCGCCTCCGCCGGCCCCGGCGCGGCCCGAGCCGCCGCCCGCTGCGCCGCCTCGCAAGCCCGTAGTGATCGAGGATACCGTCCAGTGTGCGGGTTGCGGTGCCTATATTTCGGCCACTGCTGAAAAATGTGGCCAATGCGGTCGTCCACGGCCATAAGGCCGCAGCGCTCCGCCAGCCTTGACCGGCTGGGGGGTGGAACCTATTTTGCCGCACCGCAAAAACGGCCATAAGTTGCGGAAATAAAAGGCCTTTAGAGCTTCGGGGAATACCGGTGTCGAACCCCTCAGCAGCGCGCGGGAAGCCGACGTGCTTTCAGGAACTCATCCTGACCCTGCAGGACTATTGGGCCGCCCAAGGCTGCCTGATCCTCCAGCCGTTCGATATGGAGATGGGCGCCGGTACGTTCCACACCGCGACGACCCTCCGAGCGCTCGGCCCGAAGCCCTGGTACGCGGCCTATGTGCAGCCGTCGCGTCGCCCCGGGGATGGCCGCTACGGCGAGAACCCGATGCGTCTGCAGCACTATTATCAGTTCCAGGCCATCCTGAAGCCGTCGCCGCCCGACATCCTCGAACGTTACCTCGGCTCGCTCCAGGCCATCGGCATCGACACGACGCTGCACGACATCCGTTTCGTCGAGGACGACTGGGAGAGCCCGACCCTGGGCGCCTGGGGACTGGGCTGGGAAGTCTGGTGCGACGGCATGGAGATCACGCAGTTCACCTACTTCCAGCAGGTGGGCGGCATCGAGGTCGACCTGGTGGCGGGCGAGATCACCTACGGCCTCGAGCGTTTGGCGATGTACCTGTTCGACAAGAAGTCGGTCTACGAACTGCCGTACAACCGCGCCGATTCCGAGGTGCCACTGACCTATGGCGACGTGTTCCTGCAGAACGAGCGGGAGCAGTCGGCCTACAATTTCGAGCATGCGGACACCGAGATGCTGTTCCGGCACTTCGCCGACGCCGAAAAGGAAAGCGGCCGGCTGGTCGAGAAGAAGCTGCCGCTGCCGGCCTACGAGCAGTGCATCAAGGCATCGCACGCCTTCAACCTGCTCGACGCCCGCGGCGTGATCAGCGTCGCGGAGCGCCAGAGCTACATCCTGCGCGTGCGCGAACTCGCCAAGGCCTGCTGCGAAGCGTGGCTGGCGACGCAGAAGGCAGCGGCGTGATGAGCAATAGGGCGTTCTTCGCTTTTCCTCCCCATTCAAATGGGGAGGTGGCCCGCCGGGCCGGAGGGGTCATCCTCTTTGGCGCAGCGCACCTGACCCCTCCGTCAGCGTATGACGCCGACACCTCCCCATTTGAATGGGGAGGAAACTGATGGCCGAGCTACTTCTCGAACTGCTGTCTGAAGAGATTCCCGCGCGCATGCAGACGCGTGCGGCTGAAGACTTGAAGCGATTGATCTGTGACGGGCTGAAGGGCGCGGGCATCGGCTTCGAGAAGGCCCAGGCCTTCGCGACGCCACGGCGTCTCGCGCTGGTGGTCGAGGGCATCCCGGCCATCCGGGATGATGTCAGCGAAGAAAAACGCGGGCCGCGCGTTGGCGCGCCTGACCAGGCCGTGCAGGGGTTCCTGAAAGGCGCTGGCCTCGCGTCGCTCGAACAGGCCGAGAAGCGCGACACCGGCAAGGGCGAGTTCTGGTTCGCCGTGATCACGAAGAAGGGCGGGCCGACGGCCGACGCCCTCGGGGCGGTGATCGATGCCACGCTCAAGGCGTTGCCGTGGCCCAAATCGATGAAGTGGGGCAGCGGCACCATGCACTGGGTGCGGCCGCTTCAGTCCATCGTCGCGCTGTTCGACGGCAAGGTGCTGAAGGGCGAAGTTGCACCGGGCGGCCAGATGGCGCCGATCGCCTTCGGCGCCGCGACGCGCGGCCATCGCTTCCTGTCCAAGGGCACGTTCGAGGTCGCGAGCTTCGCCGACTACGCGGACAGGCTGCGCGAGGCGCATGTCATCCTGGACGCCGCCGAACGCAAGGCGATCATCCTCGAGGGCGCGCGCAAGCTTTGCGCGGACGTGCAGATCACGCTGAACGAGGATGAAGGCCTGCTCGAGGAAGTGGCCGGCCTGACCGAATGGCCGGTGCCGATGCTGGGCGCCATCGACGCCCAGTTCATGGACGTGCCGCCGGAAGTGTTGATCGTCTCGATGAAGGTGCATCTGCGTTTCTTCACGACGTCCAAGGCCGACGGCACCCTGGCCAACCGCTTCGTCGTGGTGGCCAACAACGTGGCGCGCGACGGCGGCAAGACGATCGTCGCCGGCAACGAGCGCGTACTGCGCGGCCGTCTCGCAGACGCGAAGTTCTTCTGGGATCAGGATCGCAAGGCCACTCTCGAAAGCCGCCTGCCGGCCCTGAAGCAGATCGTGTTCCACGCCAAGCTCGGCACCCAGGCCGAGCGGGTCGAGCGCATCGTCACGCTGGCCGGCGAGATCGCGAAATCTGTTCCTGGCGCCGATGCCGCGGCCGTCGAGCAGGCCGCGCGGCTCTGCAAGACCGATCTCGTGAGCGGCATGGTGGGCGAGTTCCCCGAGTTGCAAGGCGTGATGGGCCGCTACTACGCGCTGGGCGAAAAGCTGCCGGCGCCGGTCGCCGATGCAATTGGCGATCACTATGCGCCGGCCGGTCCCAACGATCGCTGCCCGACTGCGCCGGTATCGATCGCCGTGGCGCTGGCCGACAAGCTCGATGCGCTGACCTCGTTCTGGTCGATCGGCGAGAAGCCCACGGGCTCGCGCGATCCCTTCGCGCTGAGGCGCGCGGCGCTCGGAATCATCCGAATCGTGGTTGAGAACAAGCTCCGGCTGCCGCTCAGGCCGTTCCTCAAGGCCGATGACCTGCTGGCCTTCTTCGCCGAGCGCCTCAAGGTGCAGATGCGCGAGAAGGGCGTGCGCCACGACGTGGTCGACGCCGTCGTCTCGCTGGGCGGCGAGGACGATCTCGTCCGGCTGCTCGCCCGGGTCGAGGCGCTGCAGGCCTTCCTCGGCACCGAGGCCGGGCGGAACCTGCTGACCGCCTATGGCCGCGCGGCCAACATCGTTCGCGCCGAGGAGAAGAAGGACAAGGGGCTCGCCGCGAAGATCGCCGGCGCCCCCGATGCGGTTCTGCTGGAACAAGCGGAGGAGAAAAACGTTGCTTCCGCCTTGGACCAGGTGGCGTGCGCGGTGAAGCCGGCGCTCGCTGCGGAGGATTTCGCGGGCGCAATGGCTGCGTTCGCGGGCCTGCGCGATCCGATCGACGCCCTGTTCGACAAGGTCACGGTCAACGTGACGGACAGGCCGGAGGTTCGGCTGAACAGGCTGAAGCTGCTCAACCAGATTCGTGCCACCATGGATTCGGTGGCCGATTTTTCGAAGATCGAGGGCTAAGAATGGCCAAGTGGGTCTACAGTTTCGGGGACGGCAAGGCCGAGGGCCGCGCCGAGATGCGCAATCTGCTGGGCGGCAAAGGCGCCAACCTGGCCGAGATGTCGAGCCTCGGCCTGCCGGTGCCGCCGGGGTTCACCGTCACCACCGAAGTCTGCACCTACTTCTACGACAACAAGAAGACCTATCCGCCCGAGCTGAAGGACGAGGTCGATAAGGCGCTGGCCGAGGTGGAGAGGGTCGTCGGCACCCTGTTCGGCGACGCCGCCAATCCGCTCCTGGTTTCGGTTCGCTCCGGCGCCCGTGCCTCGATGCCGGGCATGATGGACACGGTGCTGAACCTCGGCCTCAACGACAAGACGGTGCTGGGTCTCGCCAAGTCGTCGGGCGACGAGCGCTTCGCCTGGGACAGCTATCGCCGCTTCATCCAGATGTACTCCAACGTCGTGCTCGACGTCGGCCATCACTATTTCGAGGAGGCGCTGGAGATCAAGAAAGAGGATCTCGGCGTTTCCATGGACACCGACCTCAAGGCCGACGACTGGCGCGCGATCGTGGCCGAATACAAGAAGCTGGTCGAGAAGCGCACCGGCAAGCCGTTTCCCCAGGAGCCGCGCGAGCAGCTCTGGGGCGCCGTCGGCGCGGTGTTCGACTCGTGGATGAACCAGCGCGCGATCACCTACCGTCGCCTGCATGCGATCCCCGAGAGCTGGGGCACGGCTGTCAACGTCCAGGCCATGGTGTTCGGCAACATGGGCGAGGACTGCGCCACGGGCGTCGCCTTCACACGCGATCCCTCGACGGGCGCCAACCTGTTCTACGGCGAGTATCTCGTGAACGCCCAGGGCGAGGACGTGGTCGCGGGTATCCGCACGCCGCAGCACCTCACGGTGCAGGGCAAGCTTGCCCAGAAGTCCGACGCGCCGGCCATGGAAGAGGTCATGCCGGAAGTGTTCAAGCAGCTCGACAGCGTGCGCCAGCGGCTCGAGCAGCACTATCACGACATGCAGGACATCGAGTTCACCGTCCAGCGCGGCAAGCTCTACATGCTGCAGACGCGCAACGGCAAGCGCACGGCCAAGGCCGCGCTCAAGATTGCCGTCGACATGGTGCACGAGGGGCTGATCGACAAGCGTGAGGCCGTCGCGCGCATCGTCCCGGCTTCGCTCGACCAGCTCCTGCATCCGACGCTCGATCCCAAGGCCCCCCGCAAGGTGATCGCCAAGGGTCTGCCGGCGTCGCCGGGCGCGGCCTCGGGCAAGGTCGTGTTCACCGCCGACGAAGCCGAGAAGCAGGCGCGCGCGGGGGAGAAGGTGATCCTGGTCCGCCGCGAGACCAGCCCCGAGGACATCCATGGCATGCATGCCGCCGAGGGCATTCTGACCTCGACCGGCGGCATGACCAGTCACGCCGCCGTCGTCGCGCGCGGCATGGGCAAGCCCTGCGTCGCGGGCGCCGGTGACGTGCGCATCGACGGGAAGGCCCGCACGCTCAGCGTGCGCGGCACGGTCGTGAAGACCGGCGACACCATCACGCTCGACGGCAGCACCGGCGAGATCATTCTCGGCGTCGTGCCGACCGTACAGCCCGAGCTCAGCGGCGACTTCTCCCAGCTCATGGAATGGGCCGACGAGTTCCGCAAGCTCGGCATCCGCACCAATGCCGAGACGCCGACCGACGCCGCGCAGGCACGCAAATTTGGCGCCGAGGGCATTGGCCTCTGCCGCACAGAGCACATGTTCTTCGACGGCGACCGGATCGTGGCGGTGCGCGAGATGATCCTGGCCGACGACGAGAAGAGCCG
>CAIYWM010000011.1 GCA_903929895.1 uncultured Alphaproteobacteria bacterium | reverse complement strand
CCAGGAAGGGGCGATCCGGATTCGAAAGTCGAGGGGCTGTAAAATACAATCATTAGTATAGTAGTGACTGCGTTTTGGCCGCCCAGAGACTTTTGGCCAGAAATCGATTTTTTGGCTGATATAGGCTCAAATAGGCCGGTCTCTGGTGTCACTCCTAACGCAAAAAGGGCCGCAAATGCGGCTCTTTTCGGAGTCTCTCTGTCATATAGTAAAACAACCCATAGTGGTTGGTAGGCCCGGCAGGATTCGAACCTGCGACATAACCGTTATGAGCGGCTCGTTCTAACCGCTGAACTACGGGCCCCCAGTACCCACCTTGGCCATCATGGCCGCGCCCCGGTTGCGCCGGGGCCGGACCTTATAGCCCGGCTATTCGGCCGGCGGCACGAACATATAGCCGACACCCCGCACGGTGCGAATCACCGTGGGCTTGTCCGGTGCCGGCTCGATCTTGCGGCGGATGCGAGTGATCCGGAGGTCGATCGCGCGGTCGAACGGATCCCGGGCGCGGTGGCTGGTCGTCTCCAGCAGCCAGTCGCGCGACAGTGGCCGATTGGGGTTCTCGGCGAAGGTCTTCAGGATGTCGAACTCGCCCGACGTCAGCGGCACGTCGCCGTTGTCGGCGTCCAGGAGCTGGCGCTTGGACAGGTCGAGCATGTGCCCGCCCATGCGGATGCGCTCCAGCCGCGACGGCGTGGCCTTGTTCACCGACCGGCGCAAGACGCTCTTGCAGCGGGCCAGCAGCTCGCGCGGCTCGTAGGGCTTGGCGACATAGTCGTCGGCACCGCTCTCGAGGCCCAGCACCTTGTCGACGGGATCGCTTGCCGCCGTCAGCATGATGATGCCGACACGGGTGCTGCTCTCGCGCAGCCAGCGGGCCAGCGCGAAGCCATCGTCCGGCCCCGGGAGCTGGACGTCGAGCAGGACGAGATCGGGCATCGAACGGGAGAGCTGGCGGCGCATCTGCGCGCCGTTCTCGACCGCGGTCACCTTGAGCTCGTGACTGGACAGATAGGTCTCGGCGGCCTTGCGCTGAAATGCGTCGTCCTCGACCAACAACACGGACGGAAGCTGCATGAACTAACCTAATAAATGACTTTCAATGCCTTCAAATTAACACTATTTCTCAACGAATTATATCGTTTTCTTGATATTTTTGATACGATCTACTTCGCGAAGAATTCGCAAGCTCCAGCTGCCCGATGGGGCGGCAGCTCAAACCCTGGTTCCGGGATGGTTGATGTCGCTCGCCGTCGCTGACCCGGCCGCCCCTCAGGTCGACGAGGCGCAGGCGGCCGCCCGCCAGGACCGGTTCATCCGTGCCGAGCTGGTGCGGCGCCTGTTCCGGGGATCGGCGCCGTCGCGCTACTTTTCCTTCGTCCTGTGGCCGGTGATCGCCGCCATCTATTGGCGTCGGATCGAGCTGGTCGAACTGGCTGGACCGTTCGTGGCCTACCTCGGTGTGACCCTGGGCTTCGACCTTCTCCGCCACAATTTCGCGCGTGTCCGGCTCGACGACGAGCAGACCCTCCGCTGGGGCTGGTGGTTCGCGGGCTTCACCTTCCTGGGGGGCGCCTGCTGGGGCTGGGCCGGATATCTGCTGGCGTCCAGGGAGTTCGAGCTGCAACGCATGCTGCTCGGGCTGGTGCTGTTGGCCACCGTCACCACGGCCGTGCCGATCCGCTCGGCCCATCCGCCGACCTTCTACGCGTACGCGGTCGCCACCGCGGCGCCGCTGCTGCTGGTCCTGATTGCGTCGGGCGACCCGTTCTACCAGCTCGTGGGCATCGCCGGGGCCGCCTATGTCGGCCATCTGATGGCCTATGTGCGCGACGTGCACCGCTGGCAGTACGACAATATCGCCCTCGCCTACGAGAAGGAGGATCTGGCACGCCGGCTGCAGGTCGCCTACGACGAGGCCCGGCAGGCTCGCGATGCGGCCTTGGCAGCCCAGCGCGACGCGGAGAAGGCCAACCAGGCCAAGTCGACCTTCCTCGCCACCATGAGCCATGAGATCCGGACGCCGATGAACGGCGTGTTGGGCATGATCGACATTCTGGAGCGCACCGAGCTCTCGCCCGACCAACGCGAACAGCTGGGAACGGTGCGCTATTCGGCGTCGTCGCTGCTGCGGATCATCGACGACATCCTGGACTTCTCCAAGATCGAGGCCGGGCGTCTCGACCTGGAGCGGGTGGAATTCTCGACCGTCGAGCTGATCGAAGGGGCCGCCGAGGCGCTGGCTGCGCGGGCCTCGGAGAAGGGGCTGATCCTGTCGGCCTATGTGGCGTCCGAGGTGCCCGCCCGGGCGATTGGCGACCCGCTGCGGCTGCAGCAGATCCTGT
>CAIYWM010000010.1 GCA_903929895.1 uncultured Alphaproteobacteria bacterium | reverse complement strand
TCTTGTCGCCGTCCTTGCCCATCTGGATGCCGATGTGCGCCAGCCCGTCGAATTGCGTTCCCGTCTGGCCGATCTCGGTCGACAGATATTCGTCGTTGTAGATCAGCTTGTTGGTGCCGAACGGGCCGCCGGTCGGGCTGCCAGGAATGCGCAACGTGAACGCTCGCTCGCCGAACTTGGGCATGGCGGATTCGTAGATGCGGCCGATGCGATAGACCTTGCCGTCCTTGATCAGCTTCACCGTGTCGAGGACCTTCGCCGGCGTCATGTAGTTTGAGGCGCCGGCCTGATCGTCCTTGCCCCACTTGGGATGCGGCCACCTAGCCTTGTCGGTCAGCGCCGGCGCCTGCGCGACCTGCTGTGCGTGCGCGACGCCCGCCGCTAGCGTACCCGCGGCGACTGCGCCGCCGATGAGGCCTGCCGTCAGGAACGAGCGGCGATCCTCGTCGATCTCCTGCTGCGCCTGCTTGAGATGTTCCTTGTCCTGAAGATACCTCGAGTCCATGGCCGCTCCTCCTTTTCCTTATTGATCTCGAAAGCGTCATACCCTCAGGTTGCATCGTCAAGCGGAAGCGTCATCGTTACTTTGTTACATATGCGTAAGTGAGGGTGTCACGCGATGAGCCTGTTCGATCCCGACAAGTCGGCGGAGCGGATGCCGGTGACGCTGATCACCGGCTTCCTCGGCAGCGGCAAGACCACGCTGCTCAACCGCGTGCTCGGCGACCCGCGCATGGCCCGCAGCCTGGTGCTGGTGAACGAATTCGGCGAGGTCGGGCTCGACCATCTGTTCATGGAGCAGGTCGGTGGCGACATGGTGCTGCTGCAATCGGGCTGCGTGTGCTGCACCATCCAGGGCGACTTGGACAACACCCTGCGCGACATCGCCCGCCGTCGCGCTAAGGATGAGATCCCGCCCTTCGAACGGGTGTTGCTGGAGACGACGGGGCTGGCCGATCCCGCGCCGATCCTCCAGCTCCTGCTCAATCACCCGATGATCAGCCATGACTACCGGCTCGACGGTGTCGTGACGACGGTCGACGCCGTGAACGGCGCGCGACAACTCGACGAACATCCGGAGGCCGTGAAGCAGGCGGCCGTCGCCGACCGGCTGCTGATCAGCAAGACAGACTTGGCCGAGATCGCCGCCAGCGCCGGCCTGCGCGCACGGCTGACGGGGCTCAACCCAGGCGCGTCCCTCTTCGAGATCGTGCAGGGCGACGTCGATCCGGCTCTTCTGTTCGACTCAGGCCCGTTCGACCCCTCGGGCAAGAGCGACAAGGTGCAGGCATGGCTGAACGCGGAAGCTCACGATCATGCGCACCATGCCCACGACCACGACCGCTCACGGCACGATGCGCACATCGCCTCGTTCTGCCTAACCTTCGACGAGCCGCTGGACTGGGACCTCTTCAATCGCTGGCTGATGGCGGTCCGCGCCGCCTGGGGCGACCGGCTGCTGCGGGTGAAGGGCGTTCTCAACGTCGCAGGAGAAAGCCATCCCCTGGTGATCCACGGCGTGCACCGCACCTTCCACCCCCCGACCCTGCTCGCCCGCTGGCCCGACGAGGACCGCCGGTCGCGGTTGGTGTTCATCACCCGCGACCTCGACCGCAAGAGCGTCGAGGACAGCTGGGAAGAGATGACGGCGATGGCCTGAGGGCGATCACGTCCGAAAATCGCCAGACGCAAGGCTGACCGCCCGCGTAGATGACGCTCCCGATCAAGGAGCACCATCGATGGCAACCCAGCGCCGAGAAATTTCCCTGACGTCTTCAGCCGACCATGTGTGGTCGGCTGTCCGAGACTTCAGCCAGGTTCACACGCGCGTGGCGCCGGGCTTCCTGACGGCTCTGGAGATGCTGGAGGGCGACCGCGTCGTCACCTTCTTCAACGGCATGGTGGCGCGGGAAAGGCTGGTTACCCGCGACGACGAGGGTCAGCGGCTGGTCTATGCCATCGTCGACGGCAGGGCCCGCCACTACAACGCGGCGCTGGAAGTCTTTCCCGCGAGCCCCGAAGGCAGCCGGCTGGTCTGGACGATCGACCTGCTGCCGGACGAACTCGCGCCGATCGTCGGCGCGATGATGGATCAGGCGGCCGGCGCCGTGAAGAAGACGCTGTCCGCCTGATCCAGGGGGCGCTCAGGCCGCGTCCTGCTTCGGCAGGACGTCCTCGTACTTCTTGAAGCCGGGCAACTTCTCGACCCGGGCCATCCACGCCTTCACGTTGGCATAGGCAGCGAGATCGATTGCACCCTCCTCGGCGTAGGCCACGTCGCCATAGACGGCGACATCGGCGATGGTCGCCTCGCTGCCAACCAGGAAGTCAGACTTGGCCAGCGCGGCATCGAGCACCTTGAGGGCGTCGTTCGCCTGGTTGACGTATATCTGATGGACGTTGTCGTCGGCCTTCATGAAGCCGCGCTTGATCGCACGGGGACGATAGATGTTGGAGGCCAGCCGGTCGAACTCCCAGAACAGCCACTCGCGTACCCGCGCCTTTTCCTCGGCCGTCTTGCCGCCCATTTTGCCGAACTTGTCGGCGAGATAGAGCAGGATCGAGCCCGACTGGCAGAGCTTGAGATCGCCGTCGACCAGCGCCGGCACCTGGCCGAAGCGATTGATGGCGAGATAGTCCGGCTGCTTATGCGCGCCGGCCCGCAGGTCGACATGCTTGTAGGCGAAGGGTTGCCCCATCAGTGAGAGCGCGAGCCCTGCCTTGTAGGTCGGGCCGCTCAGCCAAATTCCGTAAAGTGTCATCTTGGACATCGAGATCTCCCTCATATTCAGGCATTCCAGCATCGCACTTGAGCGAGGCCGGGTTAAGCCTGTATGAGCGGGCATGAAGATTTCAGCACGCGATATCGATCACCTTTCCTTGACCGCGTCGGACCCTACGGATACCGCCGCCCGGCTGGGCCAGATCGGCTTCAATCTCACGCCCGACGGGGTCGAGCCGCGCTGCATCTGCTTCCAGCCGGACCGCGACGACGTGCCGAACTACATCGAGCTGCTGCAAGGTCATCCAGCGCTGATTTCACTCGCGCTGAACGTTGCCGAACTCGAGGGTGAGGAGCGCACCCATGCCTGGGAAACCGAGGACGGTTTCGAGGTCGATGCCGGCGTCGTGGTTGGCGAGAGTGCAGGCCCCCTTCCCTGGTTCCCGGTGAAGCACGAGACGCCCGACGCCTTCATGGAGCCGGAATGGATCGTCCATCCCAATGGCGCCCTGGGCATGATGGCCATCCATGCGATTGCCGAAAAGCCCAAGGACACGGCCAAGGCACTTAAGGTGGCCTGGGGCGCCAGCGTCGAGGAGATTTTCGACGGCTGCACCATGGTGAAGGCCGGCTCCGTCGAGCTGCTGATCTGGTCGCCGCTCGCTTTTCAGCTCGAGTACAAGGCGCTGGAAATGATGCCCCCGAGCGAGCTGCCGGCGGTCGTCGGCGCCGCCATCGCCATCGAGCGGGCACGCCCGCTCCAGGGGCTGCTCAGCGCCAACAACGTACCCTTCGCCCTGGCCGAAGGTGATCGCGTCCTGGTCGCGCCCGAGCAGACCGGCGGCCTGATGATCGAGTTCATCCCGCAGAACTGACGCGGATATTCTTAGAACGCCGGTACCGGCGCCTGAGGCACGTTCTTCCAGAAATCCGGATCGTGCCCGAAGAAGAGGCGTGCGCCGCTCTTCTCGAGAGCTTCAAGCCGGTCGAGCGACGCGAGCATCTGCTCGCGGTCATAGACGAAGCGCGGCAGGCGGCGTTCCCGCAGGGTCCGGCAGAAGTAGCAGGCGTCGCCGGTGATCACGATCTCGCCCGCCTCGGTCCGCACCTTCAGCGACTGATGGCCGGGCGTATGGCCGTAGGTCGGGATGCAGATCACGGAGCCGTCCCCGAACAGGTCGTGCTCGCCCTCGACCTGCTTCACCGGATGGCCATGGTCGAAGTCGGCTCGGAAGAAGCCGACCTTGGCCGCCGTCTCCGGATCCTGAGCGGCCTGCCATTCCCGCTTCTGCACCACCATCGTGGCATTGGGCACCAGCTCGTTGCCGCCAGCATGATCGAAATGCAGATGGGTCAGGATGAGGTCGGTGACCGATTCCGGATCAAAACCCCAATCCGCCTCGGGAATATTCCGGATCGCATGGATCCGACGCTGGGGCTCCGACCACAATTCTCCCATCCCGCAATCCACGAGAATCCGTCGATCCCCATAAGTGATCCAAAGCGACCGCGTCACCAATGGGATGCAATTCTCGTCATCCGGCTCGATCCGCTTGCCCCAGAGATTCTTTGGAACCGAGCCGAACATGCATCCGCCATCCAGACGGAAATGTCCCAAAACCACCTCGCGAACAGTGAATGGACCAAGTTTCATAGGACTCCATGAGACCGAATGGGAATCCACACGAAAATCCTAAAAAGGCAGCCTTATGAAGTGTTGAGATCAGCGCGCCAGGAATGTTTTCGATAATTAAAACTGCATTGACCTTCAGTTTTTAGAATGCACTCTTTTCACGTCTATGGAATACGCACAGAAAATCATCAGCGAAATTGAGGCCCTAAAGAAGCAATTGGAGGCCATTGGCGGCAAGCAGAACCAATTGAATGAGCTTCTCGCCAAGCAGAAAGCCTTGAAGACCGAACTCGCCGAAGTCGAGAAGCAGATCAATGCGCTCGACAAGGAACTCGGTTCCGGAGTCCGCCGTTCCTCCTCGAAGCGCTCCTCGGGAGCCGTTTCTGGCGGCACCCGCCGTACCCGTCTTTCGGCCGAGGAGATCAGCTCGAAGGTTCTCGGCCATCTCCAGCAGAACCCAGGTGGCGTCAGCCAGCGGGAGATCAGCACCGCAACCGGTGTCTCCTATC
>CAIYWM010000009.1 GCA_903929895.1 uncultured Alphaproteobacteria bacterium | reverse complement strand
CGGCCGCCGCGGCCTTGTCGCAGGACAGGCGGGCGCCGATCGCGGAGTCCCGAGCGACGGAACTACGGTGGATCAGGCTGAGTCGACTGCCGAGTCCGAGCTGATACACCCCCCCGGCGAGATGACGAAACGGTATGTCAAGGTCGTACGCCGCCTGAAGCAGCGGCACGGTGGAGATGCCGCCCTGAGACAGTGTGGTGATCGGCAGGACGGTATCGCGGTACACGTCGTCCTGCACTTTCGATAACGGATCACGCGTGCCCTCCGCGCTCACGAACCAGTCGATCAGATTGACGGACGCCCCGTAGGCAGCCTGCGTGATCGCGCCCGGCAGGTGATCGACCCGAGGAACGACGGCAGCGACCTCCCACGCGCCCGGCTGATCGTGCTTCGGAAGCAGCCGCACAAGCCTTCCAACCTCGATGACCGGCACCCTCGCCAGTCGGAGCAGCGTACGGGCGGTGAGCAGACACCGCCAGGCAACCGATGCGGCACTTCGCTCGGCGACTTCGGTCGGGAGCGGATGAGGCAGCGGCTGGGGGGTCACGCCGAACGCGCGCGACAGCCATGCATCCAGGCTGTCCAGGTCGACACGTTCCGGGGCTCTGAGGTAGAGGCGGATCTGCTGCGCAGGCTGGCGCAGGCCCGAACGGTAGCCCGCGCATCGCTCGAACGTCGCGCCATCGCTCGTCATCGGGAAACTGGCCTGCCGCGTCGACACGCCACCGGCCCCGCTGGAATCCGGGGCCACCGCAGCCCGGGGTGGCGGGTTGCGCTCAGTTCGAGCACTCGAGCATGTACCGATGCGCGCCGTCCATCAGCGTCTGCCCCGTCGCGGACAACACGCCGTGGGTGCGCACCACCGACAATCCGCCCTTGAACTTGTCTTCGAGATATTCGGCTCGCTCGGCAGCCTGGCGCGCCCGCTCGGGGTCGATGCTCGAGGATCCGGCGATCCGGCGCATCGCCCAGTGCATCCGGGCGCACACGAAGGTCGCGTGGAAGATGCCATCCATCGTGCGCGGATCATCACGCAATGGCGATTCGTAACGGATGTTCAGGTCGTTCAGCACGAGCGGCTCATCGGTGGTGAACCCGAACAGCAGGCTATGCGTGACCTCGTGCGCCAGGGCGGCCATCAGGTCCAGTTCGCTGGCGTGCAGTCCCACATTGATGAACAGCGCTCCCCACAACATGTAGCACGACCCGCCGGCGAAGTCGTAACCCAGTCCCGGATCCCCCTCGACCAGGATGACCTGCCGGACGATGGCCCTGAATTCATCCGCCAATTCCGGCGCGACCTCCTCGAGCCGGCTCAAGGCCCCAAGAAAGCGGGCACGAAGGTGATCGCATTCACCCGCAGCCGGGGACACGATGGCGAACGGCATCTGGGGGTCGGTGTCCATCAGGCGCTGATAGCGCGCGCTGGTCCTCGCCGGCAGGGCGCCGAGCGCCCGGACCTCAAGCACCGTCGGACAAAACAGGTCCGATTCGCCGAGCTCATCGATCAGCGACGTCGCTGCGCTCAGGTTCCCGGCGATCAGTTCCGCGGATATGT
>CAIYWM010000008.1 GCA_903929895.1 uncultured Alphaproteobacteria bacterium | reverse complement strand
CGGGCGTGATGGGCTTGTTGGTCTTGCCCCAGTCGATACGGCCCTTGCTCTCGGAGTCCTCGACGATGAACTTGTCGTTGGGCGAGCGGCCGGTATGGACGCCGGTGCGGACGACCAGGGCGCCGCCATCGGCCACGACACCTTCGCGGCGGCGGACCGCCTCCTCGTAGAGCGCGGGAACCTGGAGGTTCCAGTAGACGTTCCCCGGGTTCTTGAGCCCGAGTGTTTCCAGTCCAAGTTTCGGTACGACGAAGCCCGCCTGATGCACAGCGTTTCTCCTGCTTTCCGGCTAATCCGAATGGCGAAGGTGTTATTGCCCTATGCGCTACTGGCAGGGCTATAGGGTGGCAAGTGCCTGCGACAAGTTAGTGTCGGCCAGCATGTGAATCGGCCTTCGCATCCGCGAGAAGAATGCTGCTACGCGAAACCGGCGGGCCTGCGTGACGGAATCAGGGCATCGAGCGAGCCTTGCCAACCAGGGCGACCAGGGCCTTGCGCGCCTCGCCGGCCGTTTGCAGCGGCACATCGAACGCAAGGCGGGCAACGTTCCCGGCCTGCCGCAGGTCGATCCCTTCGGAATCGATCCCCGTCATCCTCCATCCGTCGCCGGCCAGGCCGATCAACTTCGCGGCATAAAGCTGAACGGCATCCGCGTGATCGGCATTCATATGCTCGACGATGCCCGCCTCGGCCTCGGCAAGGCCCGCGGCCTGCGGCGGAACGAGTTCGGCCCCATCGATCCAGCGGATCTTGCCGAAGCCGCCCACAAGATGGGCCCGCTCAACCGCGACGCGATAGAAGCCAAAATCCTTGAATCCCGCATAGAGCGCGGCGTCCGGATGTCGTGCCAGGAAGCGCGCCTTCAACCTTTCGTCGGCGGTCCGCCCGGCCCGACCGAGCAGGGTCGCCCGCGGGCCCGTCAGCGGCTGGTCGAGCCCACCGGTCCCGTCGAACAGCAGCGAGACGCGGTCGTCCGCCTTGATCGCCTTGGTATGTTCAGCCATATCGCTCAACAGAAGGATTGGCGACAGGTCGTGATCGACCGCCACCAGGACCAGGGAGACATAGGGCCAAGCGGCCGGTTCGCCGGGCAGGTTGGTGGCCAGGGAAGCCCGATCGAGGGCGCGCAAGAGGCCGCGCACGGTGCGGGGCATGTCGTCTTGGGTCATGTTCGGATCAAAAAAGCCGCAATTGTTCGTTGAATAATGCGGGCCGGGAGGCGGCGGCGACGGCCCGGTCTATGATAACATGATACAAATGCCGTTGTCCGCTGCAGGAGAAGCCAAGCCGTGCGCAAGACCATCGCCCTCGTCGACGACGATCGCAACATCCTCACATCGGTGTCGATGCTGCTCGAAGCCGAAGGGTTTCAGATCAAGACCTACAATGACGGTGCGTCGGCCCTGGAAGGACTCAACCAGTCGCCCCCGGATCTCGGCATCTTCGACATCAAGATGCCGCGGATGGACGGGATGGAACTCCTGAACCGCATTCGCAAGACCCAGCAGTTCCCGGTCATCTTCCTCACGTCCAAGGACGAGGAGATCGACGAGGTGCTTGGCCTGCGCATGGGCGCCGACGATTTCATCCGCAAGCCGTTCTCGCAGCGCCTGCTGCTGGAGCGCATCCGCGCCGTGCTGCGTCGGGCCGATGTCGGCGGCGCCAAGGGCGAAGCCGCCGCCGAGCGCATCGTGCGCGGCGAACTGGTCCTCGATCCCAGCCGCCATCAATGCACCTGGAAGGGCAAGGAGGTGCACCTCACGGTCACCGAGTTCCTGCTCCTGAAGTCGCTCGCGGAGCGGCCCGGCCATGTGAAGAACCGCGACCAGCTCATGGACGCGGCTTACGGCGAGACGATCTACGTCGACGACCGCACAATCGACAGCCACATCAAGCGCGTCCGCCGCAAGTTCCGCGAGGTCGATGGCGAGTTCGAGCAGATCGAAACGCTGTATGGCATCGGATATCGATACCGCGACTCCTGAACCCGGCGCGCGGCCGCGCGGGCATCAGACCTTAGGTTCCCGGATCGCCACGGCGCTCGGCCGGCTGCTCTCACGCGCGTCGCGCAAGGCGCCCGCCGTTACCGGCGGGCCGGCTTCGGCCAATGCTGCCGAATCGCCATCGCTGCTGCGCCGGCGACGCAGCGTCGGCCGCGGCTACTCGCCGCTCACGCGGCGCATCCTTCTGCTCAACCTCATCCCCGTCGCGCTGCTGACCCTCGGGGCGGTCTATCTTAGCGACTACGAGGAAGAGCTGATCGAAACGGAGCTCGCCTCGCTGCTGGTCCAGGGCGAGATGGTGGCGGCCGGCATCGGCGAGGTCGCGGTCGTCGGCGGCGAAACCACGGTGAACCGGATGGACACCGAGGCGGCGCGCCAGTTGCTGACGCGGCTGGTGCGACCAACCGGCGTGCGGGCGCGACTGTTCAGCGAGACCGGCGAACTGCTGGCCGATTCGGCGATGCTGAACGAACTGGGCCGAATCCACGTCGTGCCGCTGCCGCCGCCCGAGGCCCCCGCCGAGGCGGAATCCCACGTCAGCATCGGCGAGCGCGTCAGCGACTGGATCGCCCGCCAGCTGTCGCGGGTCGACCACTATCCCGAATACGTCGACAAGCCGGTACCGACCCTTCGCGATTTTCCCGAAGCCGCCAGCGCACTGCGCGGCTTCAATGCGTCGGCCGTGCGCAGTGCCGGTCAGGGGCGGCTGATGCTGAGCGCAGCGGTCCCGGTCCAGCGCTACAAGCAGGTGCTGGGCGCCCTGCTCCTGACGCGCGACAACCGCGCCATCGCCGCCTCGTTGCGCGAGGTCCGGTACGACATGCTGACCATCGCCGCCGCGGCGCTCGGCATCACCGTGCTCCTGTCGCTGTACCTCGCCGGCACCATCACCCAGCCGATCGTGCGCCTCGCCCGGGCCGCCGACGAGGTCCGGCTGGCCCGCGAGAGCCGGCCGGAGATTCCCGACCTCGGCAAGCGCGGCGACGAGATCGGCGACCTGAACGACGCACTGCGCTCGATGACCGAGGCCCTCTGGCTGCGCATCAATACCATTGAGAGCTTCGCCGCCGATGTCGCGCACGAGCTCAAGAATCCACTGACGTCGCTGCGCTCCGCGATCGAGATGGTGGGACATCCCAATCTCGACGCGGAACGCCGCGCCAAGCTGATGGCCATCGTCATGGACGACATCAACCGGCTCAACCGGCTGATCTCGGACATTTCCGACGCCTCGCGGCTCGACGCCGAACTGATGCGCGGCGAGGTGAGGCCGGTCGACCTCGACAAGCTGTTGCGCGACATGGTCCACCACTATGCGGTGACCGCGAACCAGAAGTCCGGCGTCGAGGTCGAGTTCCGGGTGGCCGCCAATCCGCCGTTCATGGCGCACGGTCACGACGGTCGCTACGGCCAGGTGTTCCGCAACGTCATCGACAATGCCCTCTCCTTCGCGCCCAAGGGCTCGCGCATCCTCGTCGAATTGGGCCGGGAAGCCCGGAACGGGCCGTTCGTCGTCACCATCGACGACGAAGGCCAGGGCATTCCCGAGGACAATCTCGAATCGATCTTCCAGCGCTTCTACTCCGAGCGGCCGACCGAGCACTTCGGCCAGCATTCCGGCCTCGGCCTGTCGATCTGCCGCCAGATCGTCGAGACCTATGGCGGGACGATCACGGCCACCAACCGGCGCGGCCCCGACGGCAAGCTGCTGGGCGCCCGCTTCACCGTCCGGCTGCCCGCGGCCAGCGGACGCAAGTGACGGCAGGAATGGCGATCAGGGTCACGACATACGTTCACGCAACCTGCATCGCCTTGCGGGCCGGCCGGAACTGGCGCGGCATCCTGCTGCGGGGGCCGTCGGGCGCCGGCAAGTCAGACCTCGCCCTTCGTCTCATCGAGGCAGGCGGCCGTCTGGTGGCGGACGACCAGACGGCGCTCGTCCCGCAGGGCCGCGGGCTGGTCGCCACGCCGCCCGGCACGCTTGCGGGCCTGCTGGAAGTGCGCGGCGTCGGCATCGTGAAGCTCGGCCACGCCCAGCTTATCGCCCGCGCGACGATCGCGCTGCTGGTGGATCTCGTACCGCCCGACCGCATCGAACGCCTGCCCGATCGGGCGCGGGAGACGCTGTTCGGCGTCGACCTGCCGGTCGTGACGCTGGCACCCTTCGAGGCCACCGCCCCTGCGAAGTTGCGCCTTGCCCTCGCACGAGCCACAGCGGCATGATCCGCCGCGCTCCGCTCATGCCAGACAGTCCCGCCTCTTCCGCTTCCGACACGGCACGCGACACGCGCCGGCCGTTCGTCGTCGTCACCGGCCTGTCGGGCGCAGGTCGTGCGACCGCGCTGAACGTCCTCGACGACCTGGGCTACGTCGCCGTCGACAACGTCCCGCTGCCCCTGCTCGACGACCTCATGCGCTCGACCGGCGGCGAGGCGGGCACAAGCGCCCAGCCGCTGGCCCTCGGCATCGACACCCGCACGTTCGGCTTCGACGCTCGGGACCTGGCCGCCCGCATCCGCGAGTTGCGGAACCGTCCCGACCTCGCCGCGCGGCTCCTCTTCCTCGAGGCCGACACCGAGACCCTGCAGCGCCGCTACACCGAGACCCGCCGTCCCCATCCGCTGGCGCCCGATCGTCCCGTGGTCGACGGCATCAGCGAGGAGCGCCGGCAGATCGGCTGGATGAGCGACGTGGCGGATTTCACCATCGACACCACCTCGCTGTCGCCGCACCACTTGAAGCAGATCCTGACCGGACACTTCGGACTAGGCCCCGCGGTCGGCACGCGCATTTCCGTGATGTCGTTCTCGTTCCGCCGCGGCCTGCCGCGCGAGGCCGATCTGGTGTTCGACGTCCGGTTCCTGAAGAACCCCCACTACGATGCGACGCTGAAGCCCCTTACGGGCCGCAATCCGGCGGTCGCGGCCTTCATCGCAACCGACCCCGATTACCGCCCGTTCATGGACAGGCTGAAAGCCCTGATCGGGCCGCTGTTGCCGCGGTTCGATGCGGAGGGCAAGAGCTATCTGACCATCGCCGTCGGCTGCACCGGCGGCAAGCACCGGTCCGTGGCGTTGGCCGAGGAGCTTGCAGACTGGTTGCGAACCGCCGGCCGGTCCGTCACTCTCTCGCACCGGGACGTCGGGGCGGCCGGGGAGGCCGGGGGCGCAGGGTAGAAGAACGAATGATTGGTATCGTACTCGTGACTCACGGCAATCTGGCGCAGGAATTCAAAGCTGCGCTGGAACATGTCGTCGGTCCACAGCAATGCATGTCGACCGTCTGCATTGGCGCCGACGACGACATGGAAAAACGCCGCGGCGAAATACTGGAGCGAGTCCGGGCCTGTGAGACGGGCGAGGGCGTCATCGTGCTGACCGACATGTTTGGCGGCACACCGTCCAATCTCGCAATCTCCATCATGGAGCAGGCGCGGGTCGAGGTGCTGGCCGGCGTCAATCTGCCGATGCTGGTCAAGCTCGCCAGCGTCCGCACGAAGCCCATCGCAGAGGCCGTCCGCATGGCGCAGGAAGCCGGCCGCAAGTACATCACCGTCGCCTCCCGCATCCTCGCCAAGGAAGCCTCGTGAGCGACGTGGCGGCGAGTTCCAGCGCGGAGGCCGGCATCGGCACCCTGAAGCGGAGCCTCGCCATCGCCAACAAGCGCGGCCTGCATGCACGCGCCGCTGCCAAGTTCGTCCGCACGGCGGGCCAGTTCGACGCCATCGTGCGCGTCTCCTTCAAGGGCCAGGAAGTCTCCGGCCTGTCCATCATGGGCCTCATGATGCTGGCTGCCGGCATCGGCAGCTCGGTCGAGGTCATCTGCTCGGGCAAACAGGCCGCGGACGCGATGGCCGCCATTTCAGCCCTCGTCGAAGGAAAATTCGGCGAAGATTGATAAGCACACAGCCGGACATAAAGGCGTGCGCATATCGACATAAATTCTTGCTTATATGTTGATCCGGCGCGTTGAGGCGGTCCCGCACCGCTGTTATGACACGCCCGCTTTCCACAATTTTCCGCCTGCCGACGCCGGCACTGAAGGAGCGCCAAATGGCCGACTACATCGTCAAGGATATCGGGCTCGCCGACTGGGGTCGCAAGGAACTCGACATGGCCGAGACCGAGATGCCGGGCCTGATGTCGATCCGCAAGGAATACGGCCCCAAGAAGCCGCTCAAGGGCGCCCGCATCGCCGGCTCGCTGCACATGACCATCCAGACGGGCGTGCTGATCGAGACGCTGAAGGCACTGGGCGCCGACGTGCGCTGGGCCTCGTGCAACATCTACTCGACCCAGGACCATGCCGCCGCGGCGATCGCCAAGGCCGGCACGCCGGTCTTCGCCACCAAGGGCGAAAGCCTCGAGGAATACTGGGACTACACCCACAAGATCTTCGAGTGGCATGACGGCGGCGAGCCGAACATGATCCTCGACGACGGCGGCGACGCCACCCTGCTGGTCCATCTCGGCGCCCGCGCGGAGAAGGATCCCTCGCTGGTGGCCAACCCGACCAACGAGGAAGAGGAAGTCCTCTACAAGGCGATCCTGAAGACCAACAAGGAGAAGCCCGGCTGGTACGCCAAGCTCGGCGCCTCGATCCGCGGCGTCACCGAGGAGACGACCACGGGCGTCCATCGCCTCTACAACATGGCGAAGGAAGGCAAGCTCCTGTGGCCGGCCATCAACGTCAACGATTCGGTCACCAAGTCGAAGTTCGACAATCTCTACGGCTGCCGTGAATCGCTGGTCGACGGCATCCGCCGCGGCACCGACGTGATGATGTCGGGCAAGGTGGCG
>CAIYWM010000007.1 GCA_903929895.1 uncultured Alphaproteobacteria bacterium | reverse complement strand
GCGGGTCAGGGCCTGGATCAGCGTCTTGTTGCCCGCCGCAAAGCCCATGCGCCAGCCGGCCATCGAGTAGGTCTTGCTCATCGAGGTGAACTCGATGGCAATGTCGCGGGCGCCCGGAACCTGCAGCACGGACGGTGGCGGCACGCCGTCGAAGTAGATCTCGGCATAGGCGAGGTCGGACAGGATCCAGATGCCCTGGCGCTTGCAGAAATCGACGATGGCCGCATAGAAGTCGAGATCGACGACCTGAGCCGTCGGGTTCGACGGATAGTTCAGCACCAGCGCCAGCGGCTTCGGCACCGCATGGCGCACCGCGCGTTCGAGCGCCGGCAGGAAGTCCTCGATCGAGGTCGAGCCCGGCACCGGAATGTGCCGCACGGAGCCGCCGGCGATGATGAAGCCGTAGGGATGGATCGGGTAGCTGGGGTTGGGAACCAGCACCGTGTCGCCCGGCGAGGTGATCGCCTGCGCGAGGTTGGCCAACCCCTCCTTGGAGCCGAGCGTGACGATGATCTCGCTCTCGGGGTCGAGTTCGACGCCGAAGCGGCGCTCGTAATAGGCGGCCTGCGCCTTGCGGAGACCCGGGATGCCGCGCGAGGCGGAGTAGCCGTGGGCGCGCGGATTGGCTGCCGCCTCGGCGAGCTTGGCCACGATGTGCGGCGCGGTCGGCAGGTCGGGGTTGCCCATGCCGAGGTCGATGACGTCCTGGCCGGCAGCGCGGGCGCGGGCCTTCATGGCGTTCACTTCGGCGAACACGTAGGGCGGCAGACGCTTCAGGCGGTGGAATTCAGAGTCGTCCATGTCGTTCTTCCTTCGGCGCCTAGAAGTCGATGAAGACTTCGACGCGCCGGTTGGCGGCGAGGCCGCGGGCGGTACTGGCCTGGTAGATCGGCTCCTCATCGGAGGCCGCTTCCGCGACCATCTGGCTGGTCGGCACGCCGAGCCGGCGCAGTTCCTGGGCGATCGCCAGTGCGCGACGCCGCGAGACATCGACGTTGTCGCGGTCCTGCGCGGCATGCGCCACGATGCGGACGATGCCGCCGTTGTCGCGCTGGATCTCGGCCACGCGCGCGAGCACGGCGGAGTCCACGCCGTCGAGGCCCGTCGAAGACGGTCCGAACTGGATCACGGCGACCTGCAGCGACCCGTCGAACGGCGGCGACTTCAGGGCACTGAACGGCACTTCGCCCGACTGCGCCTTGGCGATGTTGCCCTTGACCGGTGCCGGATCCGCGCACGCATCGTCGGCAGACGACGTGAAGGCGACCGTCAAAGGCGCAAGCGGCATGACTGAACCGACATCGATCCCTGGCGGCACCCAGCCCGGCTGCGGCGCGAAGACCTTATTGGGATCCGCGGGCGGCGTCGGCGCAGGCAGCGGAGCCACGGCAGGCGGTGCGGACGGCGGGTTTGCCGGCGGTGCCCCGGTCGTCACGGAACCCTCCGGGGCCCCGGGTGGCGTCCACCCGGGCGGGGGGCTGAAGGCCCTGCTCGGATCGCCGGACGGGGTCGGTGTGGCCGGCGTCGGGACGGGCGCCGGAGCTGCGGACGGCGGCGCCACCGGGGCGGCGGTCACCGGAGCCGGTGGTGCTACAGGAGCGGACACCGGCGTCTGATCGGAGGTGATCGTTCCGGCACCCACCGGGGGCGCACCGACAGGAGCTGCAGCGGGGGGCGCCCCCTCCTGCTTCTCCCTCGCCTTCTCTTCCTTTTCGGCGGCTTCGCGCTCGAGGCGTGCTTCGCGGTCCTTGCGATCGCGCTCGGCCTGCTCCTTCTCGATGGCCTCGCGCTGAGCCTTCTGACCACCCTTGGGAGCAATGATGGAGCCGATTGCCGGCGCGGCTCGGTCGTCGCCACCGACGACACCGGCATCGTATTGCGGATTGGCGGGGCCCGGCGGCAGGCTGGCGGACGGCGGGACGCCTTTCTCCGCGCCGGGGCGCGGCGGCGGGCCGATGGGCGTCGAGCCGCCGATCCAGTCGCAGCCAGCCAGGAGGGCGAGCGCAGACACGCCGAGCAGACCGAGCCAGCGGCCCCTGCCGTTCGTGTCGTGGTGTCGCTGCATCGTCATCACCCGCTGTGTAGGCTCGAAACCCGTTTCCCGCCTGTTTAGCGGAGACCGAGAGGAAAATTGACCCGTCAGTTGTCGCAGCCTACCTATGAAAGGCAAGTGGCGGCCCGGGTCATCACTAGCTATGGTACCGGGGCGTTGAATTTACCGCAAGAAACGCCACAAAGGCAATGATTCGGAAGGGGAAACGCATGTCCGATAGTCCCGCCCCCGCAGCCCTTGGCGGTCTCTCTCCGGAGGAGTCCGAGAAGCTCCAGGAGGCCTTCAAGGACATCGCGACGCGCAGCCAGAAGCTGCTGCAGGACTTTTCCCAGCGCTATCAGGCCGACGGTCAGCAGCCGACCGACCCGCTTCACCTCACCCAGACCTTCATGGATTTCACGGCCAAGATGCTGGCCGATCCGAACCGGCTGGTGCAGGCCCAGGTCGAGCTTTGGCAGCAATACATGAAGCTGTGGCAGGTCACGGCCCAGCGCATGATGGGCCAGACGGTCGAGCCCGTGGCCGAGCCCGCCCGCGGCGACAAGCGCTTCAACGACCCGGCCTGGAAGGACGAGGTCGTCTTCGACTATCTGAAGCAGTCCTACCTGCTGACGGCGCGGTGGCTGCAGGGCACCATCAAGGAGGTCGAGGGCGTCGACGAAAAGACCGCCCGCAAGGTCGACTTCTATACGCGCCAGTTCATCGACGCGGTGTCGCCGTCCAATTTCGCCATGACCAACCCGCAGGTGGTGAAGGCCACCGTCGAGTCCAAGGGCGAGAACCTGCTGAAGGGCCTTCAGAACCTGCTGGGTGACCTCGAGCGCGGCAAAGGCAACCTCCTCATCCGCCAGACCGACATGGATGCCTTCAAGGTTGGCGGAAACGTCGCCACCACGCCCGGCAAGGTTGTCTACCAGAACGACATCATGCAGCTCATCCAGTACGCGCCGTCGACATGAAGAAATGTTGGAACTAGCAGCAAGTGGTGCGAAGGTTCTGCACTTGCGCTGCGTTGAGTATGCCCGCCGTTATGACTTACCAATTCACGTACGTT
>CAIYWM010000006.1 GCA_903929895.1 uncultured Alphaproteobacteria bacterium | reverse complement strand
GGCGGAATGACCAGCTGCATGCCGCCCGCGATCAGGCGGGCATTGCTGTCCTTGTCGGCCTGCAGCGACGACTGCCAGAACTCCGGCTCGAGCTTCTTGGCCAGGTCGACGATGATGGTCTGGTTGGCCGGCGAGATCTTCTTCCAGGTGTCGTTGTTGATCGTGACGATCTCGGACGACCAGGCATGGTTGGTCTGATGGAAGAACTTCAGGAACTCCCAGAACTTCCCGTCCACGGCCGAGACGGACGAGGTCGACACACCCGAGACGGCGCCCGACGACAGCGCGGCGATCGTCTCGCCCCAGGGGATGAGAGCCGGCGCCATGCCGATGGCGCTGCACATTTCCTGCGCGTTCTTGTCGGGCACGCGGATCTTGACGCCCTTGAGGGCGTCCAGCGACTCCGCCTTGATCTTGAGATGCAGGTACTGCGTCGGCCACGGCACCGTGTAGAGCATCGTCTGGTTGTTCTTCAGCAGCACCTTCTCGAACTCGGGCCGCACGTACTTGTGCAGCACCTTCAGCTCTTCGATGTTGTTGCTGATGAAGGGGATGCCCTCGATGCCGAAGATCGGCTCGTCGCCGATCTGCTGGATGTTCAGGATATCGGCCATCGGCACGAGGCCGTCGCGCACGGCGCGCATCTGCTCCGGGCCCTTGAAACCGAGCTGGCCGCCGGCCTTGACGTCGATGTCGACGGCGCCGTTCGTCGCCTTCTTCACTTCCTCGGCAAAGCGCTTGACGTTGACCGTGTGGAAGTTTCCTTCCGGCCAAACGGTCGCCAGCGGGAGCTTCAGCGGCGCCTGCGCGCTCACCACGGCCGGCGCACCGACCACCGCCATCGCACCCACGCCCACGCCGGCCTTCAAGGCCGTCCTGCGTCCCAGTTTCATCTTAGTCCCCATCGTTGAAGTGACACCGTTCCCCGTATCCGGCCGCCGCCGGCCTATTCAGCAGCCTGCGGCGGCTTGTACTTGTAAACCTTCTCGGCCGTCTCCGCCGAAATCAGCCCGTCGGCCAGGTCGTTGGCGACCTGCGCGCGATCGCGGTCGCGCGGCGCGCCGATGCCGGCGCCTCCGGGCGTCAGGATCATCAGCCGCTCGCCCGGCGGGATGAGTTGGAAGCCCTTGCCCTTCAGCGTCTGACCGGACTTGAACGCCACAACCCCCGCTCCGCCGTCGCCGCCGCCGTCCCGGCCGCGCGCCGGATAGTCGATACGGTCGAAAGCGGCCAGCAGGTCGAACGGCTCGTCGATACCGCTCTCGATTTCCATGATCTGGCCGAGGCCGCCGCGCGTGCGGCCGGCGCCGCCCGAATCGGGGCGGAACTCCTTGCGCCAGAACAGGAGCGGCGTCTGGGTCTCCGCGATCTCCACCGGCGTGCCGCGCACGCCGCTGGGATAGGCCGTCGCCGAGAGGCCGTCCTTGTCGGGACGCGCACCGGTGCCGCCATTAGAGGTGATGGCCATGCCGAAGCCGTAGTTGCCGCCGTCACCGCCCTTCACCCTGCCCCGCACGTTGATGTTCCACAGGCACGAGGTCCCTTCGGCCGGCACGCGGTCGGGGACGACCTGGCGCAGGCAGCCAAACGCCACGTCGGGCAGCATCTGGCCCACGACATGACGCGAGGCGACGGCGGTCGGCTTGGGCGCGTTCAGGATGCAGCCCTCCGGCGCCGAAACCGTGAGCGGCTCGAGCGAACCGGCATTGTTGGGGATGTGTGTGGAGACCACGCAACCCAGGCCGAACACGGTATAGGCCGTCGTATAGGCGTGCGGCACATTGATGCCGCGCCGCGACACACCGGTTGTGCCGGTGAAGTCGACATGGATGCCGGTGTCGGAAATGGTCAGAGCGGCCTTCAAGGTCACCGGCTCGTCGTAGCCGTCGACCGTCATGCTGTTGTGCCAGGTACCCTTGGGCAGCTTGGCGATCTCCGCCAGCACCGCCTCGCGCGAGCGCGCGATCACGTGGTCGCCAAGCTGGTCCAGCGAGTCGATTTCAAACTCATCCATCATCTCGATCAGGCGGCGCGCGCCGACATCGTTGCAGGCAGCCAGCGAGTAGACGTCGCCCTCGGTGTCGACCGGCTGGCGCGTGTTGGCGCGGATCATCGCCATCAGCGTCTCGTTCGCCTTGCCCTGGTCGAACAGCTTCAGCATGGGGATGTAGAGCCCCTCCATGAACACGTCGGTCGCGTCGGGACCGAAGCCGATGCCGCCGATGTCCATGAGATGGCTGGTGCAGGAGAACAGCGCCACCAGCTTGCCGTTGCGGAAGCACGGCGTGGTGATGACGAAGTCGTTGAGATGGCCGGTGCCCATCCACGGGTCGTTGGTGATGTAGGCGTCGCCCGGCTTCATCGTCTCGATCGGGAAGTAGCGCAGGAAATGCTTCACCGACTCGGCCATCGAGTTCACGTGGCCCGGCGTGCCGGTCACCGCCTGGGCGAGCATGCGCCCCTGCAGGTCGAAGACGCCGGCGGAGAGATCGCCGCACTCGCGCACGATCGGGCTGAAGGCTGTGCGCATCAGGGTCTGCGCCTGCTCCTCCACCACCGCGATCAGGCGGTTCCACATGATCTGGAGATCGATCAGGCCGACGCTGTTGGACTGGCTCATGGGTTACTCCTCACGCTGCCTTGCGATCCATGACGATACAGCCGGAAGCGTCGATATGCGCGGCAAAACTGGCCGAGACATAGGTCGACGTCTCATCCTCGGCGACGATGGCCGGGCCATTGAAGATGCTGCCCGGCGGCAGCTTCTCCCGCCGGTACACCGGCACGTCGGCGGTCTTCCCACTGCGTCCGTCGAACACCGGGCGGCGGCCGACCGGCTCGGGCACAGGCGCGCTGCCGGCCTCGCCCTGTACCTCGGGCCGCTTGGCCTCGGTCGAGACCTGGACCGACCAGCTCAGGATCTCGATCGCGGCATTGGGGATATGGCGTTCGAACAGCACGCCGTAATCGCGCTCGTAGGCCTCGCGCAGGGCATCCGTGTCGGCCATGGTCAGTCCCCGCTGCGGCAGGGTCACCATGATCTCGTGGCCCTGGCCGACATAGCGCATGAAGGCGACGCGCCGCTCGAAGGTCGACTGGCCGCGCGCGCCCGGCGCCACCAGCGCCGTCGCTTCCCGGCTCATCTCTTCCAGCATCTCGCTGGCCGCCGCCCCGTCGAACGCGTCGAGGCGCATGTAGCGGCTGCGCACCAGCTCGAACGACACCGGCGCGGCGAGGAACCCGACCGCGGACCCCACACCGGCATTGGGCGGCACGATCACGCGCTGCACGCCGATCTTCTCGGCGACGCGCGCGGCATGGAGCGGTGCGCCACCGCCGAAGGCGATCAGCGTGTACTGGTTGACGACGGAGCCACGCTCGACGGCATGGACGCGCGCCGCACTCGCCATGTTCTCCGACACCATCTCATAGACGGCGTACGCCCCCATCTCGGTCGAGAGGCCGATACCCTCGGCCACGTCGCGCTCGATGGCGCCGCGCGCCGCATCGATGTCGAGGGCGATCGAGCCGCCGGCGAAATGTGCCGGGTCGATCGTCCCCAGGACAACATTGGCGTCGGTGACGGCCGGATGCCGGCCGCCGCGCCCGTAACAGGCCGGACCGGGCTCGGCGCCGGCGCTCTCGGGGCCGACCGTGACGCGCTTGAGGGCATCCAGTCGGGCAATCGAGCCGCCACCCGCGCCGATC
>CAIYWM010000005.1 GCA_903929895.1 uncultured Alphaproteobacteria bacterium | reverse complement strand
CTCGACATGAAGCCGGCCGGCATCCGCGTGCGCGGCCGCCGCTCGACGCCGGGCCGCTATTTCCAGGTGGCCGAGCCGGGGCTGGGCTGGGGCGGCACCAATGTCAGCGACCCGCTGGAGATCATCGAGAGGATCGATCCCAAGCAGGCCTGGCCGGGGCTCAAGCTGCTGATGGTCTCGACGACCGGCGAGCATTCGGCCTGGTTCACGCTCGACGGTGACTTGAAACCGCAGCCCGCCGAGATGCCCGCGCCGGTGCGCCACGTCGTCGAGCGCATCGCCGAGAATTGCGAGCCCGCGCTCTGCACCGTGCTGTTCATGGCCGGCGCCGGCGGTTCGCTGCGCGCCGGCGTCACCGAGAACCCGGTGCGGCTCACGCGCTCGGTGCGCGACACGCTCACTAAGGTCACGCTGGGCGGCGCACCGGCCTTCATCTGGCCGGGCGGCGGCATCACCCTGATGGTCGACGTGGCGCGCATGCCGGAGAAATCCTTCGGCTATGTGCCGACGCCGGCACTGGTCGCGCCCATCGAGTTCACCCTGCGCGCCGACGACTACGCGGCGTTGGGCGGCTACGCCTCGCGCGCGGTCACGCTGGAAGACGTGATCGCGCGGCACAAGGTGCGGATCGAATGAGCGCCGTCGCCGCCCGCCTCGATGACGGACGGCTGCACCTGCAGCACGGTCCGATCGATCTCATCGTCGAGGCCTTCGGGGCGGCAGACGAAGTCGAGCGTGCCTATGGTCAGGCAATGGAACGCTTCGGCGATATCCTGCCGACCCTGGTCGGCGAACTTCAGGTACTGCGCCGGCCGGTCGGAGAGGCCTATCCGCTGCTGCAGGGTCCTGCGGCCCGCCGCATGGCCGAAGCCGTATGGCCGCATCGCGCCGCCTTCATCACGCCGATGGCCGCCGTTGCCGGCGCCGTCGCCGACGAGATGCTGCAGGCGCTGGTGCGTGGCCGCACGCTCACCAAGGCCTATGTGAACGATGGCGGCGACATCGCGATCCATCTGACGCCGGGGCATTCGCTGCGCGCCGGCATTGTCGCGGATTCAGCCTCTTCCCCATTCAGATGGGGAAGTGCCTCGTCATACGGGGCGATGGGGTCATGCGCGGCGCAGCATAGTCCGACCCCTCCGTCGACGGTTACGTCGACACCTCCCCATTTGAATGGGGAGGCAGGCGGCAAGACACTGGATGGCGTGGCTCTTCTCACGCATGAGCGGCCGGTGCGAGGCATCGCGACCTCGGGCCGGGGCGGGCGGTCCTTCTCGCTGGGTATCGCAGAGTCCGTGACCGTGCTCGCCGCCACCGCGGCGGTGGCCGATGCCGCGGCGACCATGATCGCCAACGAAGTGAATGCCGACCATTCTTCCATCGAGCGTCGGCCCGCGTGCTCGCTCGATCCGGACAGCGATCTCGGCGAGCTGCTCGTGACGGTGGCGGTCGGTGACTTGCCGCCGGCGATCGTGGCGGCAGCCCTTGACCGCGGCGCGGCGGAAGCGCGGCGGCTGAGGCTCTGCGGTCTGATCGACAGCGCGGCCTTGTCGTTGTGCGGACAATGGAGAATTGAAGCGGGCGGCACGCCGCTTGCTCTGTCGGAGGCGGGATGAGCGATCTGGTGAAGGTGCGGAAATACGTGGCGACGGTCGAGGAGACTCTCCACGACTTCGGGCCGGCGCTCGCTCGCCCGGTCACGAAGGCCGTGGTCGGCGGCGTCATCGCCAATCCCTATGCCGGTCGCCACGTGGCCGACATCCAGCCGATGATGAAGGCGCTGGAACCGCTCGCGGTCGATCTCACCGAGCGGGTGATGAAGATCCTGGGTGCCCAGGGCTCCGAGCTGGAAGCCTACGGCAAGGGCGCCATCGTCGGACTGAACGGCGAGCTGGAACATGCCGCGCTGTGGCACCAGCCCAGCGGCTTCGGTATCCGCCACGCCATGGGCGGCGCCAAGTCGATCGTGCCCTCGACCGTGAAGGTCGCGACGGCCGGTGCGCGCATCGACATTCCGCTGCATCACGTGACGGCGGCCTATGTGCGCAGCCATTTCGATGCCATCGAGTTCTGCGTGCCCGATGGGCCGCGTCCGGACGAGATCGTGTTCATCGTCGCCGCCTCGATCGGGGGCCGGCCTCACGCAAGAGTCGGCGGGCTGACCCCTGCCGAGATCAAGCTGGGGGACGGGCAACGATGAACGACGAGGCGCTCGCCGCGGCCCTGAAGGTGATGGACGCCTATATCGACGGCCTCAATCGCGGCGACGAGCTGGCCGTCAACGACGCCTGCAATTTCCCGCATGTGCGGCTGGCCGGCGGAAAGGTCGTCGTCTGGCCCAACCACGGCGACTACAAGCTGGGCGATTTCGTCGCCCGCGCCGGCGACGGCTGGCACCACAGCAGGTGGGACGAGCGCACGCCGATCCATGTCGGCCGCGACAAGGTCCATCTCAAGGTGAAGTTCAGCCGCTGGCGCGAGGATGGCTCGCTGCTCGGCGTCTTCGAGACGATCTACATCGTGACCCTGCAGGACGGTCATTGGGGAATACAGGCACGGTCGAGCTTTGCCGACTGAGCGCTTGTGGGAGAGGGGCCGGCCTCGTTAGGGTCGGTCCACAGGGAATGGTTTCACTTTTTCAGGAGGGGGATGTCATGCTGACCCGCAATCGCCTGCTCGCCGGCACCGCCGCGCTCGTGGCGCTGTCGCTCGTCGGACCGGCTGCCGCACAGGCACCGATCAAGATCGGCGAACTCAACAGCTACAAGGTCTTCCCGGCCTTCCTCGAACCCTACAAGAAGGGCATCGAGCTGGCGGTGGAAGAGGTCAACGCGGCCGGCGGCGTGCTCGGCCGCAAGATCGAGGTCGTGAGCCGCGACGACAACGGCAATCCCGGCGATGCCGTGCGCGTCGCCGAGGAGCTGCTGAGCCGTGAGGGCGCCGCGTTCCTGATCGGCACCTTCCCGTCGAATGTCGGCCTCGCCGTCGCCGACTTCGCCAAGCAGCGCAAGGTTCTGTTCATCGCCGCCGAGCCGCTGACCGACAAGATCGTCTGGGACCAGGGCAATGCCTACACGTTCCGCCTGCGCACCTCGACCTACATGCAGACGGCGATGCTCATTCCCGATGCCGTCAAGCTGAAGAAGAAGCGCTGGGCGATCGTCTATCCGAACTATGAGTACGGCCAGTCGGCGACGGCCGCCTTCAAGAAGCTCCTGAAGGAGAAGCAGCCCGATGTCGAATTCGTCGCCGAGCAGGCGACGCCGCTGGGCAAGATCGATGCGGGCGCCGTGGCGCAAGCCCTGGCCGACGCCAAGCCCGACGCGATCTTCTCCTCGCTGTTCGGGCCCGACCTCGCCAAGTTCGTGCGCGAGGGCCAGACCCGTGGCCTGTTCAAGGGCGTGGAGGTCTTCAATCTGCTGGCCGGCGAGCCCGAGTATCTCGATCCGCTGAAGGAGGAGTCGCCCGACGGCTGGTACGTCACCGGCTATCCGTGGAGCGAGCTCAAGACGCCCGAGCACACCAAGTTCCTCAACGCCTACCAGGCCAAGTTCAAGGACTATCCGCGGCTGGGTTCGGTGGTCGGTTACGCGACCGTGATGTCGGCGGCCGAGGCGATCAAGAAGGCGGGCTCGCTCGACCAGGAGAAGCTCGTCGCGGCGATGAAAGGCCTCACGCTGATCACGCCCTTCGGCATGATCGAGTACCGGCCGATCGACCATCAGTCGACCATGGGCGCCTATGTCGGCCAGATCGGCGTGAAGGACGGCAAGGGCTACATGAAGAACTGGCGTTTCGTCGACGGCAAGGACGCCCTGCCGAGCGACGCCGACGTCCAGAAGATGCGGCCGAAGAACTGACGGCGCAGCTGTCATCCCGAACGAAGTGAGGGACCTTTGAGGCATCGTGAAAGGTCCCTCGCTGTGCTCGGGATGACACCTTCTCTCTCCTCGGCCATCGCGTGACTCTCGCTTCCATCCTCATCCAGCTGCTGAACGGGCTGGCGGCTGCCGCGTCGCTGTTCCTGGTGTCCGCCGGCCTGTCGCTGATCTTCGGCGTCACGCGGATCGTGAACTTCGCGCACGGCTCGCTCTACATGCTGGGGCTCTACGGCGCCTATTCGCTGATCGAGTTCTTCGGTCGGACGCCGCTCGGCTTCTGGGGCGCCGTCGTGCTATCGGCGCTCGCGGTGGGCCTGGTCGGCATCCTGATCGAGGTGCTGATCCTGCGGCGCATCTATCGCGCGCCGGAGCTGTTCCAGCTGCTGGCGACCTTCGCGGTCGTGCTGGTGATCAAGGACATCGCACTCTTCACCTGGGGCGCCGAGGATCTGGTCGGGCCGCGTGCGCCCGGTCTTTCTATGGCGGTCGAGATCATGGGGCGGCGCATTCCGGCCTACGACCTGGTGCTGATCGCCATCGGCCCGGTCGTGCTGGGGGCCATCTGGCTGCTGCTGACGCGAACGCGCTGGGGCGCGTTGGTGCGGGCGGCGACGCAGGACCGCGAGATGGTGGGCGCGCTGGGCGTCGACCAGGCCAAGCTCTTCACCTCCGTTTTCTTCGTGGGCTCCGTCCTCGCAGGGCTGGGCGGCGCGCTGCAGATCCCGCGCGAGCCGGCCAATCTCGAACTTGACCTCGCCATCATCGCAGACGCGTTCGTTGTGACGGTGGTGGGCGGGCTGGGCAGCATCGGTGGCGCCTTCCTGGCCGCCATCATCATCGGCGTCGCCAAGGCCTTCTGCATCGGCATCGGCACCGTGACCTGGTTCGGCTTCGAGGTTTCCTTCTCCAAGCTCACGCTGGTGGTCGAGTTCCTGATCATGGCGCTGGTGCTGGTCGTGCGGCCCTTCGGGCTGCTGGGCAAGCCGCAGGCCGCGCAGCGGGCGGCCGAACCGGCGCCGCGACTGCAGGTGCCGTCCTGGACATTCGCGCTCGTCTGGCTGGCGCTGCTCGCCCTCGTGCCGCTGGCCGCCGATCGCTACACCACGATCCTGCTGACCGACATCGTCTGCTTCGCGCTGTTCTCCGTCTCCCTCCACTTCATCATGGGGCCGGCCGGCATGGTTTCGTTCGGCCACGCCGCCTATTTCGGCATCGGCGCCTATGCGGCGGGCCTGCTGATGAAGCGCTTCGGCCTGCCAATGGAAGCCGCGCTCCTGCTGGCGCCGCTGGTCGCTGGCGCCTTCGCCATCGTCTACGGCTGGTTCTGCGTGCGCCTGTCGGGCGTCTACCTCGCCATGCTGACGCTCGCCTTCGCGCAGATCAGCTGGTCGATCGTCTTCCAGTGGGATTCGATGACGGGCGGCAGCAACGGTGTGTTCGGCGTCTGGCCGTCGCCGTGGCTCGCCGACAAGACGACCTATTACTATCTCGCGCTCGTCCTGTGCGGCGCCGGCATCGTCTTCCTGTGGCGCGTGCTGTTCTCGCCCTTCGGCTATGCCCTGCGGGCCGGCCGCGATTCGCCGCTGCGCGCCGAGGCGATCGGCATCGACCTGCGCGGCTTCCAGTGGGCGGCCTTCGTGCTGGTCGGGGCGCTGGCCGGTCTCGCGGGCGCGGTCTACGCCTTCTCCAAGGGCAGCATCTCGCCGTCCAGCATCTCGATCGCGCAGTCGACCGATGGGCTCATCATGGTGCTGCTGGGTGGTGTCGAAACCCTGACCGGTCCGGTGGTCGGCGCGGCGATCTTCACCTGGCTGCGCGACGTCGTGGCCCGCAACACCGAATTCTGGCGCGCCGTGATGGGCGGCGTGATCCTGCTGATCGTGCTGCTGTTCCCGCAAGGACTGGTTGGCGGCCTGAAGGCGCTGGTCGCGCGCTGGCGGGAGCAGCGGACATGAGCCACGCGATCCTCCAGGTCGAGGGCCTGCACAAGGCCTTCGGCGGCGTCCAGGCCGTGGCCGACGTCTCCTTCGCCGTATCGGCCGGCGAGATGCTGGCGCTGATCGGGCCGAACGGGGCGGGCAAGAGCACCTGCTTCAACATGCTGAACGGCCAACTGACGCCCGACTCCGGCATCGTGCGCCTCGAGGGCCGCGACATCGTGGGCCTCCGTCCGCGCGCCATCTGGCGACTGGGCGTCGGCCGCACCTTCCAGATCACCGCCACCTTCGCCTCGCTCAGCGTCCGCGAGAATGTGCAGATGGCGCTCTATTCCCATGCCGGCCGGCTGCGCTCGCTGCTGTCGCGCTTTGGCGCGGCGTTCGCTGCCGAAGCCGATGCGCTGCTCGACCAGGTCGGCATGCTCGACCAGGCGGAGCGGACCTGCGGCGTGCTGGCCTATGGCGACCTGAAGCGGGTCGAGCTCGCCATCGCACTGGCCAACGAACCGCGCCTCCTCCTCATGGACGAGCCGACCGCCGGCATGGCGCCCAAGGAGAGGGTCGCGCTGATGGAGCTGACGGCGCGGCTGGCCCGGGCGCGCAACATCGCGGTCCTGTTCACTGAGCATGACATGGACGTGGTCTTCACCCAGGCCGACCGAATCATCGTGCTCGACCGCGGCGTGCTCATCGCCGGCGGCACGCCGCCCGAAGTCCGGGCCAATCCCAACGTGCGCGCGGTCTATCTCGGGAGCGCGCATTGACGGCGCCACCGATGCTCGAGGTGAAGGACCTGCACGCCTTCTACGGCCGCGCCCATATCCTGCACGGCATCTCGCTGGAGGTGCGTGCTGGCGAGGTCGTGGCCCTGCTGGGCCGCAACGGCGCGGGCAAGTCGACGGCGATGAAGGCGATCATGGGCCTGGTGCCGCCGACCCGCGGCGAGGTGAGCTTCGCCGGCCAGCGCATCGAGCGCCTGGCGCCGTACCGTATTGCGCGTCTCGGCCTGGGTTACGTGCCCGAGGAGCGGCGCATCTTCACCGAGCTGTCGGTGATGGAGAATCTCGAAGTCGGACGCCAGGCGGCGCGGGCCGGCGTTCCGCTCTGGACGGAAGACAAGCTCTTCGCGCTGTTCCCCAATCTCGCCCGCATGCGCGAGCGGCCGGGCGGGCGCATGTCCGGCGGCGAGCAGCAGATGCTCACCATTGCCCGGACCCTGATGGGCAATCCGAGCTGCGTCCTGCTCGACGAGCCGTCGGAGGGACTGGCCCCTATCATCGTCGAGGAGATGGCCAATTCCATCCGGGCGCTGAAGGGCGAGGGCGTGTCGGTCATTTTGTGCGAACAGAACCTGCATTTCGCGCTGGGCGTCGCCGACCGCGCCTACATCATCGAGAAGGGCCAGATCCGCTTCGGCGGTTCCATGGCCGAGCTGGCGGCCAACGACTCCCTCCGCGAACAATATCTTTCGGTTTGAACCCATGTCCGCCAAGAGCTCATTTACCGTCGGCATCGATGTCGGCGGCACCTTCACCGACCTGCTGGCGATCGATCCGGCCACGAATGAGGTGCGGCTCGCCAAGGTGCCGACTACCGTCGACAACCAGGCGATCGGCTTCATGGCGGCGCTGGCGGCGGCCGGTCTCGATCCGGCGCTGCTGCAGGCGGTCGTGCACGGCACGACGACGACCACGAATGCGGTGCTCGAACGCAAGATCGCCAAGGTCGGGCTGATCACCACCAAGGGCTTTCGCGACGTGCTGGAACTGGGCCGCCGCACGCGCCCTCAGGCTTACGGGTTGCGCGGCACCTTCACGCCGCTGATCGACCGCGAGGTGCGGCTCGAAGTGCCCGAGCGCATGGATGCCGACGGCAAGGTGCTGACGGCGCTCGACGAGGCCGCGGTCGCGGAGGCCGCGAAGGCGCTGCTGGCGGCGGGCTGCGAGGCGGTCGTCATCCATTTCCTGCACAGCTACATCAACCCGGCGCACGAGCGCCGCGCCGCCGAGATCGTGCGCGGCCTGTGGCCAAACGCCTATGTCACGGCGGGCCATGCCATCCTGTCCGAGTATCGCGAGTACGAGCGTGGCGTGACGGCGGCGGTGAATGCTTCCGTGCAGCCGGTGCTCGATCGCTATCTCTCGCGCCTGCGCACCGAGCTGAAGGCCAAGGGCTACGATCGCGACCTGCTGGTGATGCAGGGCAATGGCGGCACGATCTCGTCGCAGCTCATCGCCGAGGCGGCGGTGAACACGGTGATGTCCGGCCCGGCCTCGGGCGTGATGGCGGCCGCCTATACCGGCCGCGCCTCGGGCCATCCCAACCTGATCACCTACGACATGGGCGGCACCTCGACCGATGTCGGTCTGATCGAGAATGCCGTGCCGCAGGTCTCGGGCGAGCTCGAACTCGAATACGCGATGCCCATCCACGTGCCGATGGTCGACGTCCACACGATCGGCGCCGGCGGCGGCTCCATCGCGTCGGTCGATGCGGCCGGCATGCTCCGGGTCGGACCCGAAAGCGCCGGCGCGCGACCCGGTCCGATCTGCTACGGCCGCGGCGGCTCTGAGCCCACCATCACAGACGCCAACCTGGTGCTGGGCCGGCTCAATCCCGACAAGTTGCTGGGCGTCGATCATCCGGTGACGCTCGACCATGTGCGCGGGCTGGTGCTGGAGAAGGTGGGCCAGCGGCTCGGTCTCGATGCCGAGGCGGCGGCCGCGGCCATCCTGCGCATCGCCAACGATCGCATGGCCGGTGCCGTGCGTCTCGTGTCGCTGTCGCGCGGCCACGATCCGCGCGACTTCGCACTCTTTGCTTTCGGCGGTGCCGGTCCGCTGCATGCGACGGCCTTGGCGCGCGAGCTTGGCATTCCGACGGTGCTGGTGCCCGTGCGGCCCGGCATCACCAATGCGCTGGGCTGCGTCGTGGCCGACCTGCGCCATGACTATGTGCGCACCGTGAACAAGCCGCTGTCGGCGGTCGACGACGCCACGGTGGCGCGCATCTATGCCGAGCAGGCAGCCGAGGGCGAGGCCACGATCGCGCGCGAGGGCGTGCCGGTGCGCGAGCTGCGCCGCGTGCTCTCGGCCGACATGCAGTTCCAGGGGCAGAGCCACATCCTGTCGGTCGGCGTCGACAGCGCCGACATCGGCGTCGCGGGCCTGCACAAGGCCTTCGCCGCCGCCTACTGGCGGCGCTTCGGCATCGAGCTGCCGGAAATCCCGCCGGTCCTCGTCAACCTGCACACCGCCGTCATCGGCGTGCGCCCGGAAATCTCGCTGGCCGCGCTGGCCGCCACCGATCGCGCACCTACACTCGAAGCCGCCAAGCTCGGCACGCGCCGCGTCTGGTTCAGCAACGGCTGGCACGAGACGCCGGTCTATGCCCGCGAGAAACTGCCGCTCGATGCCACGCTCGAAGGTCCGGCGATCCTCGAACAGCTCGATTGCACCACCGTCGTCGAACCGGGCGACACGGTCCGGCAGGACAGGCTCGGCAATTTGCTGATATCAGTCGGCTAACGAATAAATCCGGAGGAAACGAAGATGAAGGTGACGGACGTCGTCTGCCACATCCTGAGCTGCAAGGTCGATAAGCCGTTCGTGTCGGCGCGCGGCTGGGTCTATGGCACGCGCTCGACCTGCCTGGTCGAGATCTCGACCGATGAAGGCATCACAGGCTGGGGCGAATGCTACGGTCCGGCGGCCGTTGCCAAGACCTTCGTCGAGACGCAATACAAGGCGCGCGTGGTCGGCCGCGATCCGTTCGACGTCGAGGCGATCTGGGAAGACCTCTACAACAGGATCAAGGACTACGGCACGACCGGCATGGCGATCTCGGCCATCTCCGGCATCGACATCGCGCTGTGGGACATCATGGGCCGCGCCGTGAACAAGCCGGTGCACAAGCTGATCGGCGGCGCCTATCGCACCGAGGTGATTCCCTACGCGACCGGGCTCTACTTCATCGACATGAACCGCCTGATCGACGAGGCGGTCGAGGAAGCGCTGGAGTTCAAGGACGCCGGCTTCCAGGCCATCAAGATGAAGATCGGCCTGGGCGACCTGAAGCTCGATGCCAAGCGGGTCACGGCGGTGCGCGAGGCGATCGGTCCGGACGTGAAGCTCGCGGTCGACGCGAACCACTGCTTCTCAGTGCCCAACGCCATCAAGCTCGGCCGCATGCTGGAGGAACAGGACATCCTCTGGTTCGAGGAGCCGATCAGCCCCGAGGATCATGACGGCTACATCGAGGTGACGCGCGCGCTCGACATGGCGGTGGCCGGTGGCGAGAACGATTTCACGCGCTGGGGCTTCCGCGACGTCATCGCCCGCAAGGCGATGGACATCGTGCAGCCCGACCTCTGCGCGGCCGGCGGTTTCTCGGAATGCCGCAAGATCGCAACCCTCGCCTCGGCCTTCGGCGTCGAATGCGTGCCGCATGCCTGGGGCTCGGCCATCGGCCTTGCCGCCACGGTGCAGTTCCTCGCGGCGCTGCCCGACCAGCCGCCGGCCTTCCGCCCGATGCCGCCGATGCTCGAGTTCGAGCAGACGCCCAATCCCTTGCGCGATCACCTGGCGCAGGAGCCGATCGAGCAGAAGAAGGGCATCGTGAAGGTCCCGACGGGACCTGGCCTCGGTATCGAGATCGATCGCGAGGTCCTGAAGAAATACAAGGTGGCGTGATCTCTGTCGTCCTGAGCGCAGCGAAGGACCTTGCGCCAGCCGCATAGGACTTGCCTGATCGTTCGGTGAGATCCTTCGCTGCGCTCAGGATGACAATGGAGCCGATATGAAAATCGTCGACGTAAAGGCCTATCCGACCAGCTATCGCGTGCCCAAGGAGCTGCAGGTCTCGCTCGGCATCGGCACCATGACCAAACGCGACTGCGTGATGGTCAAGGTGACGACCGAGGACGGGATCGTGGGCTGGGGCGAAAGCCACCATGCGCGCTCGCCCGGCAGCATCGGGCACCTGATCAACACGACCTTGAAGGGCTTCGTGGTCGGCATGGACGCCACCGACACGGTCGGCATCTGGGCCAAGATCTACAAGTTCCAGCTCGGCAGCCACGGCATGGGCGCCGCCACCGCCATGGCGATGAGCGGCCTCGACCAGGCGCTGTGGGACATCAAGGGCAAGGCCGTCGGCTGGCCGCTCTACAAGCTGCTGGGCGGCTCCAACAGGCCGGTGCCGGCCTATGCCGGCGGCATCTCGCTGGGTTACCAGGCGCCGGAGTCTCTGGCGGACGAGGCCGGACCCATGGTCGAAGCGGGCTACAAGGCGCTGAAGCTCAGGGTCGGCGACAGCGTCAAGAACGACATCGCGCGCATGACCGCGGTACGCAAGCGCTTCGGCGACGACATGGTCCTGCTCACCGACGCCAACACCGGCTATACGGTCGAGGATGTGCGCCGCGTGATGCCGGCGATGGACGAGCTGGGCATCGCCTGGCTGGAAGAGCCGTTCCCGGCGCACGACCATCGCTCCTATGCAATGGCCAAGGGCTGGGGCGTGACGCCGCTCGCGGCCGGCGAGAACCACTACACGCGCTTCGAGTTCCACCGCATCATCGAGGACGGCAACATCACCATCCTGCAGCCGGATCTTTCCAAGAGCGGCGGCATCACCGAGGTCCAGCGCATCGCGGCCGCCGCTTCGATGTGGAAGCTGCCGATCCACCCGCACAGTTCGATGACGGGCCTCAATCACGCCGTGTCGATCCACTTCCTGGCGTCGATCGACAATGGCGGCTACTTCGAGGCCGACCTCTCGGTGGCCAACAAGTTCCGCGACGAGCTGGGCAGCGCGCCGTGGGAGATCGGCAAGGACGGAAACGTCCGTCCGCTCGACAAGCCCGGCATCGGCGTCGAGATCGACGAGAAGTTCCTGATCGCCCACCCGGTGATCGAGGGGCCGGGCTACGTCTGAGCTTAAGAGTCTTTCCAGCGCGAGTCAGACCCATACCCTCATCCTGAGGAGCCGCACGCAGTGCGGCGTCTCGAAGGATAGGCAACAAACGCGGTGCTCGCTCCCACCCGTCGAGACGCGGTCCTGCGGACCGCTCCTCAGTGAGGTGGTGGTTGGAGGTTCGCTTTGATTCAAGCCTTGCCTCAACACCCTTACGTCACAGGAATCAAGTCCGACGCCTTTTCCGCGATGGCGTTGGTCGCGGCGTAGGTGTTGCCCGAGACCATCGTGGGCATGCAGGAGGCGTCGGCGACGCGCAGCCCCTCCAGGCCGAGCACGCGCATGCTGAGCGGATCGACGACGGCCATCGGATCGGTGCCGAGCTTGGCCGTGCCCACGGGGTGATAGGTCGTCGAGCCAGTGGCACGGGCATGCGCCATCCACTGTTCGTCGGTCTGCACGCCGGGGCCGGGCAGGTTCTCCTCGACCACATGTTCCTTGAGCGGCGAGGTGTTGATCAGCTTGCGGAGATACTTCATCGCCGCCAGCAGCGCGTCGCGATCGTGCTGGACCGCCAGATAGTTCGGCTGGATCTCGGGCTTGGCCGCGGGATCCGAACTCAGCGCCTTCACGTGGCCGGTGCTCTCGGGCCGTAGCTGCGAGCAGCCCAAGGTCATGCCGGGCACCGAATCCAGCACCGAGGTGCCGTAGCTGCCGGGCGCGTAGCTGGCCGGCGCGAAATAGAGTTGCATGTCGGGCGTCTCGAGGCCCGGCCGCGTCTTGAAGTATCCGCCGGCATGGCTGGGGCTGGCCGCCAGCAGGCCCTTGCGCGTGAAGGCGTAGCGGATCACCTCGCCGACCAGCCGCAGCCCGTGGCTGCGCTCGTTCAGCGAGCCCGCGCCCTTCACCAGCGCCGAGACGCGCACGGCATAGTGGTCGCGCAGGTTGCGGCCGACACCGGGCAGAGCGTGCCTCACCGCGACGCCGATGGCGTTCAGGTCCTCGGGGTTGCCGATGCCGGAGATCTGCAGGAGCTGCGGCGTGTTGATGGCGCCGCCGCTCAGGATCACGTCGCGGCGCGCGCGGATCGTCTTCGTCTGGCCGTCCTGGCGATAGGTGACACCGACCGCCTTCCGGCCCTCGAGGTCGACCCGCTCGACCAGTGCGCGGGTGATCACCTTCAGGTTCTGCCGGCCCATGGCGGGGCGCAGATAGGCGTCGACGGGGCTCCATCGCCGGCCGCGCTTCATCATCTGCTGATAGAGCATCGTGCCTTCCTGGTCGCCGCCATTGTAGTCGGGCGAGCGCTTCAGCCCGAGCGCCTCGTTAGCCGCCATGAAGGCATCGGACAGGTCGTGCGGATCGCCCTGGTCCTCGATGCTGAGCGGGCCCGAGCGGCCGCGCACCTCGTCGCTGCCGCCGACCCGGCTCTCGGCGCGCTTGAAGTACGGCAAGAGGTCGTCCCACGACCAGCCGCGGCAGCCGAGCTGTGCCCAGGTGTCGTAGTCGGCCGACTGGCCGCGCACATAGAGATGGCCGTTGATCGACCCCGAGCCGCCCAGCACTTTTCCACGCGGAAATCTGATCTTCCGACCGTCGATGTGCGGGCCGGGCGCGGTCTCGTAGCCCCAGTTGAGATTGTCGTTGTAGACCGTCTTGTTGAAGCCGGCCGGCACCTTGATCCAGATATGGTTGTCCTTGCCGCCGGCCTCGATCACCGCGACGGTGTTCTTGCCCGAGGCCGACAGGCGATTGGCCAGCACGCAGCCCGCGGCGCCGGCACCGACGACGACATAGTCGAACTCTTCCATTTTTATTCTCCCTCTTGTCGTCCTGAGCGCAGCGAAGGACCTCACCGAGCGATCAGACACAGTTGGCGATAGCTAGTCCCGGTCGGGCGCGAGATCCTTCGCTGCGCTCAGGATGACATAAGAGCGCGTCTCTTCAGGCGGCGACCACGAGGGTCGATGCCAGCTGGCGCACCGACTTCACCATCGCCATGGCGACGAGCTTGCCGGTCTTGCGGTTCTCTTCGCTGACGGCCACGTCTTCCATGAAGGTGAAGCGGCCGAACGTGCCCCTGGCTTCGAGCTCGACGATGTGCGTGGAGATGGTGGGATCGGCGACGATGACGACGCGCGTCCTGTCGAGGCCGAGCCCGGCAATGGCCGCGGCCGCCGAGATGTTGACGTTCTGTGGATAGAGCCGGGCGCCCTCGCGCACCGGCCCGTCGAAGACGGTGTGCGGGGCTTTCAGCCCGTCGAGATCGACCAGCGTTTCCGCAATCGTGCCTTTCCAGGCCGACGGGTCCTTGCGCACCGTGACGGTGACACTCTCCAGCCCGCCGACCGCGGCGCTGCTCAATATGTCGAGCGCGCCGATGCCGGCCGACGGCAGGATGAGCCGCACGCCGTTGGCCTTCGCGATCGCCAGCAGCCGCTCGAACAGGACCGTGTCGGTGAAGGCGCCAACCGATGTCACGAGGAAATCCGCGCCGCCTTCCAGCACGCGTTGCCCGTGCGCGCGGACGGCCTCATGGCCGGCGCATTCGGCCACGGCGTCGAAGGCGTGGGCAAAGAACCGATCCGGGTCGTGCGTCAGCAAGCCTCCTTCAGGCCGCGGCCGCTTCACCAGCGCCGCGACAAGGTCGAGGTTCTCGATGCTGCCAGCCTTCAGTGCCGCCTCGACATGCTTGCCGATGGCGCCGTAGCCGATCATGCCCAGCCGGACCGCGGCTCTGGTCGTCACGAGAGACGACTCTCCACCCAGCGTGCCCAGGAGATGAGCTGGTCGTCGCTGCCATGCTTGCCGATGAGCTGTACGGAGAGCGGCAGGCCGAACGGTCCGGTGTTGAAGGGCAACGCGATGCACGGCGTACCGAGCAGGGTCCAGAAGCGGTTGAAGACCGGGTCGCCCGTATTGCCGAGGCCGGCCGGCGCTTCGCCCTTGGCTGACGGCGCCAGCAGGAGGTCGAACTTCTCCCAGGCATCGTCGAGCTGGGCCACCGCAACCTTCTTGCGCTTCTTCGCGTCGGCATATTGCTTCGCCGTCACCGCGTCGCCGTCGATCATGCCCTGCTGCATCACCGGGGAGAGGAGATGCGGGAAGCGCTTGCGCTCCGGGGCATAGGACTGCGTGGCCTCCTTGGTCATGATGCGATGCTGCGCTTCCATCAGACCGGCCCAGTCCGCCGGCGCCTGCCACTCGCGCACCTTGGCGCCGGCGGCGCGCAGCGTGCGGACGGCTTCGAGGATGTTCTTCTGATTGTACGGCTCGGCCAGGTCCCACCACGGGGTGCGGATCAGGCCGATGCGCGGGCCTTCACGCACCGGGTCCGCCGCTTCGTGGCCGTAGGCCGCGCGGATCAGCGCGAGGTCGTTGGCCTCGCGGGCGAAGAAGCCCAGCGTATCGAGCGACGTGGCGTAGGTCTTCACGCCGGTCATGTCGGCCCAGCCATAGGTGCCCTTGTAGGCGACCACGCCGTTGAAGGCGCCGGGCCGGATGACCGAGCCCGCGGTCTGCGTGCCGTAGCCGACCGGCGCCATGAAGTCGGCGACCGCGGCCGCCGAGCCGGAAGAGGAACCCGCCGGCGTGTGGCGCAGATTGTGCGGATTGTGGGTCTTGCCGGCATGGGCGCCGGCGAATTCGGTGGTGACCGCCTTGCCGAGCACGATGGCGCCGGCCTTCACGAGCTGTGTGACGCAGGCCGCGTCGAAGCCCGCGACATGGTCGCGATAGATCGGCGAGCCGCAGGTCGTGGGCATCGTCCTGGTCGAGATGATGTCCTTCACGGCGAGCGGCACGCCGTGCAGCGGGCCGACCGGTTTGGCTCGCTTGTCGAGCAGGTCGGCACGTTTGCGGGCACCCTCGGGATCGAGCGCTTCCCAGGCATGGACCTGGCCCTCGCGCTGGTCGATGCGCTCCAGGCAGGCCTCGACGAGGTCGCGCGCCTTCAGCCGCTTCTCGCCCATCCGTCGCACGGCCTCGCTGGCCGACAGCCTGTTCGGCGATTTCGCCATTCGCTCGTTCCCCCTTTTCAGCTCGTGCCCGGCATGATGACCGAGCAGCGGACGGAAGGGTAGCCCGTGCCCGGCGCGCCGGCTGGCATGCGGCTTGCTGTCGGGAGTCCATACAAGAGGAGGCTCCATGGACATCGGTGTATTCATTCCGATCGGAAACAATGGCTGGCTGATCTCCACCACGTCGCCGCAATATATGCCGAGTTTCGATCTCAACCGGCAGATCGTGCAGAAGGCCGAGGGCTATGGGCTCGATTTCGCCCTGTCGATGATCAAGCTGCGCGGCTTCGGCGGCGAGAGCGAGTTCTGGGACCACAATCTCGAATCCTTCACCCTGATGGCGGGCCTGGCCGCGGTGACCGAGCGCATCAGGCTCTATGCCTCGGTCGCGGTCCTCACCATCCCGCCCGCCATCATCGCCCGCATGGCCTCGACCATCGATTCGATCTCGCACGGCCGGTTCGGCGTCAACATCGTGTCGGGCTGGGCCAAGGACGAATACGAGCAGATGGGCCTGTGGCCCGGCGAGGCCTATTTCGGCTACCGCTACGACTATTCCACCGAGTTCGTGACGGTGATGAAGGAACTCTGGGAGACCGGCACGTCCGACTTCAAGGGCAAGTACTTCCAGATGTCGGACTGCAAGCTCTCCCCCCGTCCCAAGACTCCGATCAAGATCGTCAGCGCCGGCCAGAGCCCGCGCGGCATGGAGTTCGGCGCGACCTACTGCAACTACAACTTCACCCTGGGCAAGGGCGTGAACACGCCGACCGCCCATGCGCCGACCAACCAGCTGATGGTCGAGGCGGCCGAGAAGACCGGTCGCGACGTCGGCAACTACGTGCTCATGATGGTGATCGCCGACGAGACCGACGAGAAGGCGATGGCCAAGTGGAAACTCTATAACGAGGGGGCCGACATCGGCGCGATGGTCTGGATGTCGGGCCAGGCCGACGCCGATCCCAACGCGGCCGAGGGCGGCACCGCCAAGGCGATCTCTGCACCCGAGGGTGCGATCAACTTCAACATGGGCACGCTGGTCGGCTCCTACGCCAGCGTGGCGAAGATGCTCGACGAATGCGCCACCGTGCCCGGCACCAAGGGCATCATGCTGACCTTCGACGACTTCCTGGCCGGCATGGACCAGTTCGGCCAGCACATCCAGCCGCTCATGAAGTGCCGCAGCGACCGCCTGGTCAAAGCCGCCGCCTGAGGGAGGTTTCCCGGCAGACCTGTTACCATGGTCGCCATGACGACCATGGAAACTCCTCAGCGCTGGCGACATCACGGCCCGATGTCGGCGCCCGGCGCTGGCTCATTGAACTTCGACGGATTGCCCGTCGATGTCGCAGCCCTCTGCCGGATCGTGCAGGGCGTGCTGATCCGTTCCGACTGGCTCGCGGCCTACGGAGTCGGCGAAGTACAGTTCCGGACCGTGTCGCGCGAGACCTTGCCGCTGGCCGGCCGGCTGGAGCAGATCGCCGATCTCGACGGCTCCGCCCTGACGGCGGAGCGGACTCCGGAGCGGCGCGCGGTCGGCACCTGTCGCGACTATGCGTTGATGCTGTGCGGCATGCTGCGCCAGCAAGGCGTGCCGGCACGCGTGCGCTGCGGCTTCGCGGCCTACTTCAAGGGGGACTGGGAGGATCACTGGATCTGCGAGTACTGGCGCGAGGGGCGCTGGTGCCGTGCGGACGCGCAGCTCGATCGCATCATCGCGCCGCGTCTGGGCATCGGCTTCGATCTCGCGGACCTGCCGGAGGACATGTTCATCACCGCCGGCGAGGCCTGGAGGCGCTGCCGATCAGGAGAGGCCGATCCGATGGCCTTCGGGCATGGCTCGCAGGCGAGCGGCCTGTGGTTCGTGCGCGTCAACGTCGTGCGCGACCACCACTCGGTGAACGGACGCGAGACGTCCGACTGGGACACGTGGCGGCAGGCGACTGCCGCCCACCGCATCTTGTCGGAGAGCGAGTGCGCCGAGGCCGACGAAATCGCCGCCCATCCGGAGAAGCCGACGGCGGAACCGCTTCCGCCCTGGCTCGCGGGTAAGGAGTCATAGGAGCGCGCCACTCCAGTGGTGCTGCATTCAAGCAACAACCTCACCCTGAGGAGCGCTCCGCAGGAGCGCGTCTCGAAGGGTGGGCACGAGCACCACGTCTGTATCCCACCCTTCGAGACGGCGCTTCGCGCCTCCTCAGGGTGAGGTAGTCTGTTTGGCCGACTTTATCTCAGTGCTCTGACTTGGCTGGTGTCTCCGTCGGCACCGCCGGCTTGACGCCCATCCAGCCCTTCACCGTCTCGCGGAAGCGCTGGAAGGCGACGTACAGGCCCGGGATCACGAAGATGCCGAGGAACGAGGCGGCGATCATGCCGCCGAACACCGCGGTACCGACGGCGCGCTGGGTGGCGGCGCCGGCGCCCGAGGAGATGACCAGCGGCACCAGGCCCAGGATGAAGGCGAACGAGGTCATCATGACGGCGCGGAACCGCAGGCTGGCGGCCGTCGTCGCCGCAGTCACGACGTCGGCACCCTTTGCGCGCTCCGCCATCGCGAACTCGATGATGAGGATCGCGTTCTTGGCGGCGAGCGCGATCAACACCACGATGCCGATCTGGGCGAAGATGTTGTTGTCGAGCCCGGCGATGAGCAGCGCTGTCACGGCGCCGAACAGGCCGACGATGACCGACAGCAGCGCCGCCACCGGGATCGCCGTGCTCTCGTACAGGCCGACCAGGAACAGGTAGGCGAAGACGACGGCGAGGCCCAGGATGAAGCCGGTCTGGCCGCTGGCCGCCTTTTCCTGCAGCGCCGTGCCCGTCCATTCGAAGCCGTAGCCGGCGGGCAGGGTGCGGGTCGCGAGCTTTTCCATGGCGGCGATGGCGTCGCCCGAGGAATAGCCCGGCGCGGGCGCCCCGTTCACCACGACCGAGCGCAGGTTGTTGTAGCGCACGACCGAGGAGGGGGCGGTGACCATCTCGATGTTCGCCACCGCCTGCAGCGGCACGAGCTCGCCGCTCGCCGCCCGCACCCGCACGCGGAAAACGTCGTTCACCTTGCTGCGGTCCGAGGCATCGGCCTGCACCTTCACCTGCCAGGTTCGGCCGAACAGGTTGAAGTCGTTGGTGTAGGCGCCGCCGAGCGCCGTCTGCATCGCCGAGAAGATGTCGGCGATCGATATGCCCAGCGCCTGGGCGCGTTCGCGGTCGAGCTTCAGGTTGATCTGCGGTGTCGAGGCGCTGTAGGTCGTGTAGACCCCGGCGAGCTCCGGCACTTCCTGCGCCGAGATCATCACGCCGCGTGCCACGGCGGCGAGATCGGTGGGCGAGGCGCCGGCCAGCGACTGCACCACGAATTCGAAGCCCGACGAATTGCCCAGACCCATGATGGGCGGCAGGTTGAAGGCGAAGACGTTGGCGGAGGCGATCTGGCTGAATGCGATGTTCAGCTCCTTCAGCGCCTGGAACACCGAAAGCGAGGCGTCCTTTCTCTGGTCGAACGGCTTCAGCTCGACAACGACCAGGGCACGGTTGGGCAGCGCCAGGCCGTCGATCAGGCTGTAGCCCGACACGGTGAAGACGCTCTGCTTCCACGGCTTGTTCGCGATGGTCTTCTCGACTTCCTCGACCGCGGCGAGCGTGCGGTTGGTCGACGCCGCATCGGGGAGCTGCACTTCGGCCATGAAGGCGCCCTGGTCCTCGTCGGGCAGGAAGCCCGAGGGGACGATGGAGCCGATGCCGCCGGTCGCGGCGGCGAAGCCCACGACCAGCAGGAGCGCGATGATTCCGCGCCGCGCCAGCGGCGTCACGACCTTCGTGTAGCCGTCGCGCGTCCTGTCGATGCGGCCCTGCATCCAGCCCATGATTCCGGTCGGCTTCTTGCGGTGGCGCAGGATCAGCGAGCAGAGCGCCGGCGACAGCGAGAGCGCATTGATCGCCGAGATGATCATCGAGACCGACACGGCCACGGCGAACTGGGAGTAGAGCTGGCCCGAGATGCCGGGGATGAAGGCGGTCGGGATGAACACCGACAGCAGCACCAGGGTGATGGCGATGATCGGTCCGGTGACCTGGCCCATGGCCTTCTCGGTCGCCTGGGCGACCGTGAGCTCCGGCTCGTGCTCGAGGATGTGCTCGACCGCCTCGACCACGACGATGGCGTCGTCGACCACGATGCCGATCGCCAGGACCAGCGCCAGCAGCGAGATCGTGTTGGCCGAGTAGCCCAGCGCCAGCATGACGGCGAAGGTGCCGATCAGGGCCACCGGCACCGCGATGATGGGAATCAGAGTGGCGCGCAGGTTGCCGAGGAAGATGAAGACGACGATCGCCACGAGGACGAAGGCCTCGATCAGCGTGTGGATCACGCTCTCGATCGTGGCCTTCACGAAGACCGTCGTGTCGTACATCACGTTGTAGGCGACATCCTCGGGGAAGCGCGGCTCCAGCGCCTTGATCGCGTTGCGCACGCCCTGGGCCGTGGCCAGCGCATTGGCGCCCGGCAGCTGGTAGATCTGGATGCCGGCCGCGGCCTGGCCGTTGTAGCGGCCGAGCTGGTCGCTGGTCTTGGCGCCCAGCTCGACCCGGGCGATGTCCTTGACCCGAACCAGCGCACCGTCGGACTTGGCCCGCACCACGATGTTCTCGAATTCCTCGACCGTGACGAGGCGGCCCTGGGTGGTGATGTTGAGCTGGAAGCTGACATCGTCGAGCAGCGGCGCCGCGCCCACCAGACCGACGGCGGCCTGGACGTTCTGGGCCTGGACCGACTGCACCACCTCGTTGGGCGTGATGTCGAGGCTCGCCATGCGCTCGAGGTTCAGCCAGATGCGCATGGAATAGTCGAGCGCGCCGAAAAGCGTGGCCTCGCCGACGCCCGGCACGCGGCGCAGCGTGTCGAGCAGGGTGATGGTCGTGAAGTTCGACAGGAACAGCGCGTCGCGCGTGCCGTTGGGCGAATAGACGGCCACGACCTGCAGCAGCGCCGAGGATTGCTTCTTGGTGGTGACGCCCAGCCGCTGAACCTCGGGCGGCAGGAGGGCGATGGCCTGGTTGACCCTGTTGTTGACGTTGACGGTGTTGAGGTCGGGATCGGAGCCGACCTCGAAGCTGACGGTGAGCTGGTAGCTGCCGTCGCCGCCCGACGTCGACTTCATGTAGATCATGCGCTCGACGCCGTTGACCTGCGCCTCGATGACCTGCGCCACGCTTTCCTCGACCGCCTGGGCCGAGGCGCCGGGATAGGTCGCGGTGACGCGGACCTGCGGCGGCACGATGTCGGGGAACTGCGCCACCGGCATTGCCGTCATGGCGATGATGCCGGCGATGGTGATGACGGTCGAGATGACGAACGCCAGCCGCGGCCGGCGAATGAACAGCGACGAGATCGTCATGACTTATTTCTTCTGCGTCGAGGCCGAAGGCGGCGCCACGCTGGGATTGACCGTCATGCCCGGTCGCACGCGCTGCTGGCCCTGCACGATCACCCTCTCGCCGGCCTGAAGGCCGGAGGTGATGGCGACCATGCCGTCGCGCGACACGCCGGTCCGGACGCGCTTCTGCTCGACCACATTCTTGTCGTTCACAACGAACAGGTAGGCGCCGGTCTGGTCCTGGGCGATGGCGGCCTGCGGCACGGCCACCGATGTCGGCACCGTCTCGCCCTCGATGATCACGCGCAGGGTCTGGCCGTCGGTCAGCATCCCTTCCGGGTTCGGGAAGGTGGCGCGCACGATCTGGCCGTCGGTCTTGGCGTCGACCGTGTTGTCGATGAAGTCGATCTTGCCGATTTCCTTGTAGATCGAGCCGTCGGCAAGCCGGATGCGCACCACGATGCCGTTCGGGTCAGCGGCCTGGTCGCGACGCGCGTCGAGCAGCTCGCGCTGCGTTACGGGGAACAGCACGCGGATCGGGTTCTCGCTGACGACGGTGGCCAGCACCCCCGATTCGGGGCTGACGAGATTGCCCGGCGAGAAGGCGGCGCGACCGATGCGGCCGTCGATCGGCGACTTGATGTCGGTGTAGGAGAGCTGGAGTTCGGCGTCGCGGAGCTGGGCGCTGGCGTCCTCGACCTGCGCCTTGGCCTGAAGCTGCTCGGAGAGCCGCTGGTCGTAGGTGACCTGGGTGCCGGTATTGGTGCGCAGCAGCTCGGCGGCGCGCTTCAGCTGAAGCTCGGCATTCGCCAGCGCGGCCCGCGTGGCGTCGAGCTGGGCCTTCTTCTGGTCGACCGCCGCCTGGTAGGTCTCGGGCTCGATGGTGAAGACGATCTGGTCCTTCTTGACCTGGTCGCCGTCGGCGAACTTGCGCGGACCGAGGAAGCCCTTCACCCGGGCGCGCAGCTCGACCTTGTCGACCGCCGCGGCGCGGCCGATGAACTCGGACTGGTCGGCGATCGGCTTGAGCTCGGCGGCCTGCACGAGAACGGCGGGGGGCGGGGCGCCCGGCTGCTGGGCCTGCGCCGGTGCTGCGCTGCAGGCAACCCAAAGCGCCGCAGCGACGAGCATCGAAGCCGTCGAACGTCGGTCTTTCATCCTGAAATCCCCGCTTAAAACTATCGGCGGAACAGTGCCTTAATTCGCCCAAATGGTCACGGCAATTCAAGTCGAGATGGGCCTTGCAACACAGCGCGTGATCGGAGAGGAGTCGGGAATGGCGGCATGGCGGTGGTTGGCTATCGTTCTCGCGGCGGCGTGTGCCGTCGCGTCGTTCAACGCTGCCGCCCAGACACCCCCGCAGACACCCCCGCAGACGCCTGCCCCGTCGGCAGCCGGCAGCCCGGCTCAACGCGGCTCCTTCGCCAACCCTGCCGAATACGACAGCTACATGTCGGCGCTGAACACCAAGGACCCGGCGCGGCGGGCGCAGGCCATGGAGGTGTTCATAGCCTGGTATCCCGGCAGCGTCCTGCGGCTGGACGCCCATGAGCAGGCGATCTCGGCCTGGCAGGCCGCCAACCAGCCGGCCAAGGCCGACTTCCTCGTTGCGCGCCTGCTGCAGGTCGATCCCGACAATGTGCGCGCGCTGGCCAACCGGGCCTATGTCGGACGCCTCAAGGCATCGGGCGGCGACGCCGCGGCGCTGGCAGCGGCCGTCACGGCTTCCGAGCGCGGCCTTGCCGTGATGCCCAGGTGGCAGAAGCCCGCATTGCTCGACGATGCCGGCTTCGCCCAGCTCAAGGAACAGATGGCCGGCATCTTCAACGGCGTGCTGGGCTACGCAGCGCTGCAGGCCAAGGACTATGACAAGGCGCGCGAATACTATCGCGTGGCCGTGGCGGCCGACCCGGCCAACCTGCAGGATGTCTATCAGTACTCGGTGGTCCAGCTCGAAGGCTCGCCGGTCGATGCGCTGGGCTTCTGGTACGGCGCCCGTGCCATCGCCATCGCCAGGGCGGCGAAGAACGACTCGGCGGCACAGGACATCGATCGCTACGTTCGCTCGCGCTACAGCGTCTATCGCGGCAGCGAGGAAGGATGGGACGCGATCGTGACGCGCGTCGCCAACGAGAGCGCGCCACCCGCCAACTTCAGGAAATCGATCCCGCGCAACATGACGCCCCCCGAGCGGGCGCTCGAAGTCCTGGAGGACAACGAGCCGGCCAAGCTGACGCCGCCGCAGTGGGTGCTCGTGCTGCGCCATCGCGATGTCAGTCCGGCCAACAAGCGGGCCGCCGAGGCGGTGTGGAAGGCGATCGGTGACAGGCAACAGGGCGGCCAGCGGCTGAAGCTGCCGATGAAGGTGATCACCGCCACGCCCGAGCGCATCGAGGGCGCGATCAGCGACGAGGCGCAGGCCCGCAATCTCGTCGAGCTCGACGTGACGATGATGCGACCGCTCAGCCCGCTGCCCGCGGTGGGTTCGACCATCTTCATGTTCGGAACGTTGAGCGAGTACCGGACCCAGCCGTTCCTGTTCCGCCTGACCCGCGCCGAGCTGGCGCCGGAATCGCTGCCGGTGGCGGGTGGGCCCTGCGCCGATCCGCGGCCGAAGATGTGCACCAAGGACTATCGTCCCGCCTGCGGCCAGCTGCGCGACGGAACGCGCAAGACCTACGCCAACGCCTGTACCGCCTGCAGCGATCCGCAGGTCGTGACCCAGGGTGCCGGCGCCTGCCCCTGAGTCTGTTAGGGGCGGGAGAGGCAATTCAAGCGTCGATCTTGTTCCTCCCCATTCAAATGAGACCTCTGCGAAACGAGGTTTTTGAGCGATGGGGT
>CAIYWM010000004.1 GCA_903929895.1 uncultured Alphaproteobacteria bacterium | reverse complement strand
CGGCCAGAGGCTGGAGGCCTAGAGCGCTAATGGGCGAGATTGAATCGAGCCGAGCATTCAAACACCGACCTCACCCTGAGGAGCATCGCGCAGCGATGCGTCTCGTCGCGCGGAGCAACCTCCGCGCTGGGGTGGGACGCGCACCTTGCCTGTTGCCCATCCTTCGAGACGCGCCGCTTCACGGCGCTCCTCAGGATGAGGCAAGTGGGTCAATGTAAATGGAAGGACTCTAGGCGGTGCGGTTCGTCATCGGGCTTCCGTTCCTGTGGCTCGGCATCTTCTTCCTGCTGCCGTGCCTTCTCGTCCTGGCCATCTCGCTGGGGACCTATGCGCCCGACTCGGTGCCACCGGTCGAGCTGGGGCTCAGCTTCAAGAGCTTTGCGCTGCTCTTCTCCGACGATCTCTATCTGGCAGCCTGGCTCTCCTCCCTGCGCATCGCCGCGACCTCGACCCTGGTGGCGCTGCTGCTGGGCTATCCCATGGCCTATGCCATCGCCCGTGCCGCGCCCAACCGGCGCCCAATGCTGCTGATGATGGTCGTGCTGCCCTTCTGGACCTCGTTCCTGATCCGCATCTATGCCTGGATGGGCCTGCTGGCCGACAATGGCCTGATCGAACGGTTCCTGCGCTGGAGCGGGCTTGCGTCTAACCCCGGCACGATCCTCGGCACCGAATGGGCGATCCATCTCGGCATCGTCTACGCCTACCTTCCCTTCATGGTGCTGCCGCTCTACGCCACCCTGGAGAAGCTCGACGACAGCCTGCTCGAAGCCGCGGCCGATCTCGGGGCAAAGCCCTTCGCGACTTTCCTGACCGTCACCCTGCCCTTGTCGCTGCCCGGCATCGTCGCCGGCTGCCTGCTGGTGTTCATCCCGGCGGTCGGCGAATTCGTGATCCCGGATCTGCTGGGCGGCACCGAAACTCTGATGATCGGCAAGGTCCTGTGGGACGAGTTCTTCACCAACGGCGACTGGCCGCTCGCCTCGGCGGTCGCGGTCTGCCTGCTGGTGCTGCTGGTCGGACCGATCGCGCTCTTCCAGCGCAACCAGACACGCAGCCTGGAGCGGCGCACATGAGCGCCGTCGCATGAGGGGCCGCCCCCGCTTCGCCTTCGGCATGCTGGCCTTCGGCTATGCCTTCCTCTACCTGCCGATCGCGCTGGTCATCCTCTATTCGTTCAACGAATCGCGCCTCGTCACCGTCTGGTCGGGCTTCTCCCTGAAATGGTGGCACGCCCTGTTCGCCAACGAGGCGATGCTGGAGGCCGCGTGGCTGTCGTTGCGCATTGCGCTGGTGAGCGCGACCTGTGCTGCGCTGCTCGGTCTCGCCGCCGGCTATGCGCTCGTGCGCGCCCCGCGCTTCCCGGGGCGCACCTTGTTCGGCAGCCTCGTGGTGGCTCCCATGGTGATGCCGGAAGTCGTCATGGGCATCTCGATGCTGCTGCTGTTCGTCGGCTCGGAGAGACTCTTCGGTGGCCCGGACCGCGGCTTCCTCACCATCGCCATCGCCCACACGACCTTCTCGATCGCCTTCGTTGCCATCGTCGTGCAGGCCCGCCTCTCCGACTTCGACCGCGCGCTGGAAGAAGCGGCGATGGATCTCGGCGCCACGCCGTGGGTGACCTTCCGCACCATCACCCTGCCCCTGATCATGCCGGCCGTCGGCTCGGGCT
>CAIYWM010000003.1 GCA_903929895.1 uncultured Alphaproteobacteria bacterium | reverse complement strand
TGGTGTTCGGGATTGGCCCTGAAGAAGGGCGTCAGCCGGTCGGCGGAGATCTGCCTGTTGTTGAGCGCCACCTGCTTCACGTCGGCGTGGCGCGTGATGATCCAGGCCTTCATGGCCGGCGACCAATGGATCGGATCCTCGGCCCGCAGCCGCGCGAATTCCGGGAAGGGATTCGCGTTGGTCGCGGGATTGCCGAGATCGAAGACGTAGGTCACACGGCGAGGCTAGCGCCGCGCGGTTTACCAAACAAGCGTTTGGTCGATAGAATGTTCCATGTCCCGTAAGACCTTGATGGCCGTCTCTGCCCGCCTGTTTGCCCGTGGTGGCTTCGATGCCACTTCGATGCGCGACATCGCGGGCGAGGCCGGGATGCTTGCGGGTTCGATGTACTATCACTTCCCCTCGAAGAACGACCTGATCGCGGCGGTCTACGAACAGGGGGTGGCGGAGATCGGCAGTGCGGTCGATCGCGCCATGGTGGGACTGCAGGAGCCCTGGGTCCGACTGGAAGCCGCCTGCGTGGCGCATCTGCAATCGCTGCTGGCCGACCGTGCGCACGCTGCCGTCATGACGGCCGATCTCAGCCGCCTCGATGCCAAGCTGCGCCGCCGGCTGGTCACGATGCGCGATGGTTACGAGCGGCGCTTCGTCGATCTGGTCGCCGCCCTCCCGCTCGCGCCCGGCACCGATCGCACCCTGTGGCGTTTGCAGCTTCTGGGCGCGCTCAACTGGACGCCCACCTGGTACAGGGCGAATGGGAAGTCCCCGGCCACGATCGCCCGCGCCCTGATGGCAGCGCTTCGAATATCGGCTACGGAGGCGTCATGACCGTAGGCATTCGATACGTCCTGCCAGGGGACGAGGCGCTGTTCGACCGCGTGGCACCCGATGTGTTCGACCATCCGGTGGAGCCCAGCCACCTCTCCCGCTATCTCACCACGCCAGGACACCATCTCATCGTGGCGATTGTGGAGGGGCAGATCGTCGGTCAGATCGCCGGCGTGGTGCACTATCATCCGGATGGTCGCCCGACCGAACTGTACATCGACGAGGTGGGTGTGGCTCCGGCGTTCCAACGGCAGGGAATTGCCCGTCGTCTGCTCGACGCCATGCTCGCGCTTGGCCGGGAACTGGGGTGCCGGGAAGGCTGGGTCGGTACCGAGCCGGACAACGACGCCGCGCGGGCGCTTTACGAACCCAGGAGCGAACCGGCCGAGAGCTTCGCCATGTACGTGCTCAGGCTCTAGGCAGCACGCCGGGGCGAAGCATCGGTGGACCTGGCGCTACCTGACCCACGGTCCGAAGGGCGGCATGTCCTTCGAGGGCTTGAGCGGGAAGTTCGGAGCACGCTTCTCGAAGAACGACTTGATGCCCTCCTGCGCATCGGCGCCGGCCGCGAGATGGCCGACGCATTGCAGGTCGAGCGTCACCGCATCGAGCGGATCCTGTGCGCCCCACATGCTCCACATCAGCCGGCGGTTGACTGCCGCCGCAACGGCAGAGGAAGTCGAGGCGGCGAACTTCGCAGCCAGCGCCTGTGCCGCCGGCAGCAGTTCCTCCGGCGCATGGACGGACCGCACGAGGCCGCCCTTCAGCGCATCGTCCGCGCCGAACAGGTCGGCGGTCATCACCCATTCCTGTGCCTGCTGCATGCCCACGAGGCGCGGCAGGAACCAGCAGCTTCCGGCCTCCATGGCCATGCCGCGCTTGTTGAAGACGAAGCCGATGCGGGCGGTGCTCGACATCATCCGGACGTCCATCGGCAGGCACATGGTGATGCCGACGCCGACGGCGGCGCCGTTGATCGCCGCGACGATGGGCTTCAGGCAGTTGAAGATGGCGAGCGTGATCGAATCGCTGGCCTCGCGCTTCTCGGGCTTGTTGCCGTCGTTCCAGACCTGGAAGGCGGCCGTTCCGCCCGAGATGTCGGCGCCGGCGCAGAAGGCGCGGCCGGCGCCGGTGACGACGATCGCGCGCACCTCGTCCATCGCGTTCACGCGCTGGAAGAAGTCGATCAACTCGCGGCTCATGGTGGTCGAGAAGGCGTTGAGCTTGTCGGGCCGGTTGAGCGTCACGGTCATCACGCCGCCGTTGAGCTCCGTGAGCAAGGTCTCGTAGTCCATGGCCAGAATCCCCTCTCGGTTTCGTTCCGCCCAGCAAGACGGAATGTCGTTGCGTGACTTCAAGGTTTGGGAAACATTCGCCGCAACGCCCGCCAATCGCAATCCCGGAGGAAGTCGATGTCCCACCTGATCAAGACCGTCGAAGACGGCGTCATGAAGATCGTGCTCAACCGTCCCGATGCCATGAATGCGCTGAGCCGCGACATGATGCAGGCCCTCTCCGACTCGCTCGAGGAAGCGGCCGGCAGCCGCGCCATCGGCTGCGTCGTGGTGCGCGGCGCGGGCGACAAGGCCTTCTGCGCCGGTGGCGACGTGAAGTCGATGGCGGCGGGTCGCGACCAGGACAAGACCTACGAAGACAAGGTCCACGACATTCGCGAGCGCATGAAGGTCTCGGAGCTGCTGCATGAGATGGGCAAGCCGACGATCGCCATGGTGAACGGCGTCGCGGCCGGCGCCGGCCTGTCGCTGGCCCTCGCCGCCGACATGCGCTTCGCCGGCAAGAGCGCGCGCATGACGACCGCCTTCGCCAAGGTGGGCTTTTCGGGCGACTTCGGCTCGCACTACTTCCTGCACAAGCTGGTCGGCACGTCGAAGGCGCGCGAGCTCTACTTCACCGCCGAGATCCTGAACGCCGAGCAGATCGAGAAGCTCGGCCTCGCGACCCGCATCGTCGACGATGCCAATCTCGATGCCGAGACGATGGCCTTCGCCAAGAAGCTGGCCGCTGGCCCGCG
>CAIYWM010000002.1 GCA_903929895.1 uncultured Alphaproteobacteria bacterium | reverse complement strand
GGCTCGGCGCGGCCAGGGCCTGCCGGCTCTCTCTCGGGCCCTTTCTCTCCAAAGCTGTTGACTGCCGGATTTAGTACGCTTCTCGTAAATCATTGAATCGACGTGGTAATTCGGCGCGTAGTTCTGCGTGTTTCGAGAGTACTGGCGGTCGGGCGGCATGAACTGAGAGCGAACATTTGAGTGCTCGGGGCAAGCCCTCAGCGGCTTCAATCCCGCGTAGCCGCTGCACCAGTCATTCGGCATGCCCTTGTGCGTCCAGTACTTGTGGGGGCTAGGTGGCGGCGACATCTCGACGGGCGCTGCTTAGTCATATTGACCCGCAGGCCCTTCGGGCTTGCGGATGGCGTCTCGTCTTCGAGAAAGAAAATGTTGATCGAGCGGGGGATCATGAGGCTTTGCTTTGCTCATGCGACTTGCGGCACGGCTCGAAGCGATGGGCATGGCGAAGTATGCGGGACTGACGCGCTAGAGTGGCGGCCGCGCGAAGTGGACAGGCGCAGTGCGACTCGATCATCCGGCACTCGAGATCCCGAAGACTTGGCACAAGCCAAGAATGATTTTCGTCAACTCGATGTCGGACCTATTCCAAGAAGCGGTGCCAGCGGCTTTCGTCGCTGTGACCTGAGCCCCAACTTTCATCCAGCCGGGAGTAGAATCCGTTCGTCATTTGGACCTGTAAGGTCCGGCGTTGCAACAGGCCGGGGCGCGAAGCCCTCAGGTATGCGCAGCGCCCCGGCCTGTTGCGGAACAGAGGCGTTGCGAGCCGCGTAGGCGAGCGGCGTCAGATTGCCGAGCGCACTGTGGGGCCGTTCGGTGTTGTAGTCGCGCCGCCATTCCTCGAGCTCGACCCGCGCCTGGGCGAGTCTGGTGAACAGCGTCTCGTTCAGGAACTCGTCGCGCAGGCGGCCATTGAAGCTTTCGATGAAGGCGTTCTGCTGCGGCTTGCCCGGATCGATGTAGTGCCAGTCGAGGCCATGGCCCTGGGCCCAGCCGAGCATCGCCAGGCCGTTGAACTCAGGGCCATTGTCCGAGACGCATTGCCGGGGCAGCCCTCGCCGGGCGATCACGGCCTCCAGCTCTCGGATCACCCGACCACCCGGCAGCGAGGTGTCGGCCACCAGGCACAGGTTCTCCCGCGTATAGTCGTCGACCACCGCCAGGATCCGGAACCGGCGGCCATCACTCAGCGCGTCGTGGACGAAGTCCATCGACCAGCGCTGGTTCGGCCCTCGTGCCGGGACCAACGGAACCCGCGTCACCGCAGCCCGCTTGCGTCCGATGCGCCGACGGACCTGCAGGCGTTCCTCGACGTACAGCCGACGCAGCTTCTTGTGGTTCATGTGAACGCCCTCGCGCGACAGCAGAACCCGCAGCCGCCGCCAACCAAAGCGACGGCGTGTCGCTGCCAGCTCGCGCAAGCGCTGCCGTACGGCCTTGTCGTCCGGTCGACGGCTCCGATAGCGGACCACGGCCCGGTCTACCCCGATCGCGCGACACGCCCGCCGCTGGCTCACCCTAGGGAAGGACGCGAGCGATGCTGAAAGTCCCCCCGCCGCACCAGTTGGCCATCACCGCCGCCTGTGTCGCCCTCAACCTGGCTATAGGCAAGATTGCCAATCTGCTCTCCCTGCCACTGCCTCTGGATACGATTGGCAGCTTGACCGGAGCGGCACTCCTTCCCACCGCGCTTGCCATCGCGGTCGGCGCCATCACGGCCGTTCTCGGTTGGGCGGTCATCAGTCCGGTGTATCCGTATCATATTGGCACTCAGATTTCGGTTGTAGTTGCCGCGCTCGCGGTCATGCGACTCATCGGCTTTGATCGACTGTGGAAAGCCATCATCCTTGGAGCGTCAGTCGCGGTAGTGGCAGCAATGGTTTCAGCATCGGTGACGGTTTTGGTGTTCGGAGGCGTACCGGTGCCGGCAATGACGGCCGTCAATGCTGTTCCAATCGCCCCCGGGCAAAGCATCTGGAGTGCCGTGACAATCTGTGGATTGCTGATTGATGTCGCCGACAAGCTTGTCGTTGCGCTCATTGCCTGGGCTCTCGTTCGGATGCGGTTGCGCAGCGGCGCGTAGCGCGGCGGCGTCGCCACGAATCTCCAGTCGTTGAAAACGTTGGAACGGAAGCGGAGAGCGTTGGAACTAAGACATGCTTCCTCCACCATTCACCGGCGATCTGACGGTCTCTCTCTTGTCCGCGTCGGGTGAACAGGCCGGTAGAGCATTGGATACAGTGGCCTGGTTGCGCCAATAGGCCACCGAATGCGCCCAGCGCGGTTTGGGGTGATTGGGCCCGCACATTCTCGGCCGCCCAATGCCGGGTGATCAAAGGGCACGCTACCGCCCGGCTACGCGCCATCGTTCAAAACGGGGCCGCCATGGCGCACGGGCGCCACACTTTTGGACTTCGGGAGTCCATCAGGAGACCGCCTGTCGTTTCGCTGGCCGCCGTGTCACGATCCCGCGCCCCGATCGCGGCGGAAAACAATGGTCGGGGAAGCCAGGAGGACAGGCATGCAACCGGGGAAGAGACTGATCGGCAAGGTGGCGCTCGTGACGGGCGGAGCGTCGGGCATCGGTGCGGCAACGGCCAGGCTGTTCGCCCTGCACGGCGCTTCCGTCGTCCTCACCGACAGCAACGCCACGCTTGGCAAGGCGGTGGAAAAGGAGATCGTCGACACAGGCGGAACGGCGACCTTCGCGACCCAGGACGTGCGCCACGAGGCACGGTGGGCCGAGATCGTGGCCGACGCCGAGAAGGCCTATGGCCGCCTCGACATCCTGTGCAACATCGCCGGCATCTCGGGCCGCGATCCAAAGCTCAACATCCAGACCAGCCTGACGGCCGGACCGCGCCTTGCCGACCAGACGCTGGAGCAGTGGAACTGGGTCATG
>CAIYWM010000001.1 GCA_903929895.1 uncultured Alphaproteobacteria bacterium | reverse complement strand
GTCGTTCGAGGCGATCGAGGTGGCAGGCACCAATGCCGCGGTGGACATGCTGCTGACGCGCCGCGCCGACATCGCGGTCGTCGATACGCGGACCGCTCTGCTTCATAATGCCCGCAACCGAACGAAGCTGCGCGTGCTGGCAACCTCCGGCGCGCGCCGCTCCCCGCAGCTGCCGGGCGTGCCGACCCTCGCCGAACTCGCGGGCGATCCCAAGCTCGCCTACACGATCAGCTTCGGCCTGTTCGCGCCGCTCGCAACGCCGTCGCCGATGGCCAACCGCCTGACGACCGCGCTGCTGGGCCTGCGCAGCGACAAGTTCGTGCAGGCCCAGGCCCACCTCGCCGAGATCCCGCTCCAGCTCGACGGACCGGCCGCCGTCCTGGAGGCGGTCGCACGCGACCGGCGGGTCGCCGCCGACATTGCCGGATAGGCCCCCTTTCGCTGGGTAGTGGCACTCGCCGCCGACCGATTGACCGCCTGTCCGAGCGGTCCAGTATGGGACCGGAGAGCAGACGCAAGACGCATCCCCGAGGATTTCATGGACACGCTCGTTCAGCCGGCCCCCACCCTCACCGCCCCCGATCGCGCGCGCGCCCTGCAGCCGCTGATCGACCGGCATGGCGCGGAGATGGACCGCCGCCGCGAGGTCGTGCCGGAAGTGGTCGACGGGCTGGTGGCGAACGACATGCTGCGCCTGCTGCTGCCCCGGAGCCTGGGCGGCGCCGAGCTGCCGCTTATCGAGTTCTGCAAGACCGTCGAGGCCATCGCCTGGGCCGATGCCAGCGTCGGGTGGTTCGTGAACCAGTCCAACGTCTCCTCGGCGACCTCCGCCGCCGCCATGCCGCACGACGCGGCGCTCGCCTTCTTCGGCAGTCCCGGCGTCGGCCTCGCCTGGGGCGCGCGCAACGGCACCAGCAAGGCGATCCGCGTCGAGGGCGGTTTCCGGCTGAGCGGCACCTGGAGCTTCGCCAGCGGCGGCCGGCACACGACCTGGATGGGCGCGCACAGCGCCGTGCAGAACCCGGACGGCACCCCGCACCAGCGCTACGGAAAGCCCGACGACCGCAGCTTCGTGTTCAGGCGCAGCAACGCGAGGATCGTCGACGACTGGTTCGTACTCGGCCTGCGCGGCACCGGCAGCGACACCTACACGGTCGACGACCTGTTCATCCCCGACGCGCATGCCCCGGCACGCGATGCGCTGCAGGAGCGGCGCGAGGCCGGGCCGCTCTATACGATGGGCTCGACCCTGCTCTATGCCAGCGGCTTCTGCAGCGTGACCCTCGGCCTCGGCCGGCGCCTGCTCGAAACCTACATCGACCTGGCGCGTGGCAAGCACAGCCGCGCGTCGATCAACGCCATGTCGGCCAACAATGCGATCCAGCGCGAAATCGCCCTGCTCGAGGCCAAGCTGTCGGCCGCCCGCGCCTGGCTGCACGCCGAGGTATGCGAGGCCTACGACAAGGCCGCGAACGGCATGCTCGATGTCGACGGCCGCATGCGGCTGCGCCTCGCGACCACCTACGGCATGAACGAGGCGACCGACGTTTCGATCGCCGCCTATCGCGCGGCAGGCACGACGGCCATTCTGAACTCGGCGCCGTTCGAGCGCCGCTTCCGCGACGCCATGAGCGCCAGCCAGCATCTTCAGGGGATGATGGGCCATGCCGAGATGGTCGGCCGTCACATCCTCGGCGTGGAGAACAAGCTTCAGAACCTCTGATCGGACGTCCGACGGGAACGCACTGACTAGCGGCGCCGGTCTCCCTTGTCGCCGTGTCCGCGCCCGGC